>CAYYBK010000029.1:0-9917 GCA_964470015.1 uncultured Syntrophales bacterium | reverse complement strand
AATTGCGACAGAATTGCTTGGCCGCCAAATGAGGCGGCCGGCCAGGGCGATAAGGGAAACCGCGGTCTCAATCACATCGCCCATGAAGGACTGATCGGCAGGGTGATCGGCGGGCATTGGGGGCTGGCCCCGAAACTGCAGAAACTGGCGGTCGAGGAAAAGATTGTTGCTTATAATTTGCCCCAGGGAGTTGTTTCCCATCTATACAGAGACATTGCCGCCCACAGACCGCGCCTCGTTACCAGTGTCGGGCTGGGTACCTTCGTTGATCCGCGTAACGGCGGCGGCAAACTGAACCAAAAAACAACCGAGGAAATTGTCGAACTCGTCAAATTTGACGGCAAGGAATATCTTGCCTATAAGACGCTACCCATCAATGTTGCCATCATCAGGGGCACCACCGCCGATCTGGACGGGAATATTACCATGGAGAAAGAGGCCCTGACGCTGGACGGTCTGTCCATGGCGATGGCGGCCCGGAATTCGGGCGGTACCGTCATTGTGCAGGTGGAGCGGATTGTCCAGCGGGGAACGATGAAGGCCCGGGACGTAAAAATACCGGCGAATCTGGTCGATTATGTCGTGGTAGCCAAGCCCGAGAATCATTATCAGACTTTTGCCGTTGCCTATAATCCGGCTTTCAGCGGCGAGCTCAAAGTTCCGCCGCAGGATATTGAAAAATTGCCGCTGGACGAGCGCAAAATTATTGCCCGCCGCGCCGCTCTCGAACTTAAACCGAACAATATCATCAACTTGGGTATCGGTGTCCCCGAGGGTGTCGCAAGCGTTGCCAATGAAGAAGGTATTCTGGACAGTCTGACGATGAGTGTGGAGCCTGGAATTATCGGCGGTATTCCGGCCGGCGGCCTGAGTTTCGGTGCATCGACCAATTTTACCTGCCTGATTGATCAGTGCTATCAGTTTGATTTTTATGACGGCGGCGGCGTAGATCTGTCGTGCCTCGGTATTGCGCAGGTCGATAAGGAAGGTAATCTGAACGTCAGCAAATTTGGTCCGACGGTTGCCGGTGCGGGCGGCTTTATCAATATCAGCCAGAACGCAAAACAGGTTATTTTTGTCGGTGCATTTACCGCCGGCGGCTTGAAAATCGCGGTTGAAGACGGAAAATTAAATATTATGAAAGAAGGTGCTAACAAGAAATTCGTCGACCGGGTCGAGCATATTACCTTCAGCGGTAAAACGGCACTGATGAATAATCAGAACGTTATGTATGTAACGGAGCGGTGCGTTTTCAAATTAACCAAAGACGGGATGGAACTCATCGAAATCGCTCCCGGCATGGATCTGGAGAAGGATATCCTGCGGCTCATGGATTTCAAACCTGTGATGAAAAAAGCACCGGCGCTCATGGATAAAAGAATTTTTGTCGATAAGCCGATGGGTTTGAAACTGTAAGCGCGGATTGTTTGGATTAGCGGGAAGCCGCCCCGGCCTGAAGCCGGGGCGGCTTTTTTGTGGGTTTTTACAGGATAAAAAATCAGAGATATTTTTTCAGCTTTTCCGCTTCCAGTGCTTCGACCAGGTTTTTGACATCCTGCGAGCGGCCTCGCGGGCAGATCAGCAGAGCGTCATCAGTTTCCACGACAATCAGACCTTTTATGCCGGCTAGGGCAACCAGCTTCCGTCTGCTGTAAACGAGCGAAGCGTTGGTATCTTTTGCTATCACGCGGCCGCCGCCGATGAAGGTGTTGCCGTTTGCGTCCTTGGCTGTTATTTCCCAGAGCGCATCCCAGCTGCCGACGTCGCTCCAGCCGAAATCGCCTTTAACGACGAAAACATTATCCGCTTTTTCCATCACGCCGTAATCGATGGAAATGGGAGCGAACTTTTTATAAACCCTGCGCATTACCGCCGCTTCGCCGGAAAGTCCCAGTGCGGCGTCAATCTCTTCCAATCCTGCGGATAAATCCGGCAGCCAGCGGGCAATCGCCTTTAAGATGGTTGAAGCCCGCCAGACAAACATCCCGCTGTTCCAGAAGAAATTACCGTTGTGCAAAAACAATTGCGCCTGCCGGAGATCGGGCTTTTCCCGGATCGATTTTACCCGGAAAACGTCTCCCCGGCGGCCAACGTCCGCGGCTTCTCCCTGTTCAATGTAACCAAAGCCTGTTTGCGGACTGGTCGGCTTAATTCCGATGGTAACCAGCGCCTCCGGCGCCTCCGCCGCCTGCAGTGCCGCTTTAAGTGCCTGCTGAAATTTCCGGGGATCGGCAATAGCGTGGTCGGCGGCCAGTACGACCATAATTTCGTCGGTGGCTCTCTTCCGGACATGCAATGCCGCAAGGCCGATGCACGGCGCGGTATTTTTCCCTTGCGGTTCGATGATTATGTTTTCGTGAGGAATTTCAGGAAGCTGGTTGAATAGCGTCCAGGCATGGGTTCGACCCGTAACGACCAGGATTTTTTCCGGCGCGATCAGCGGCCTGATGCGGTCGACGGTCTCCTGAATCATGGTTCGTCCGCCGGTGATATCCAGGAGGTGTTTCGGTTTTTTCGCTCTGCTGCGCGGCCAGAATCTTGTTCCCCGTCCGCCGGCCATGATCACGGCATACATGGTGTGCTCCTCAAAATGGAATCGTAAATTATTTTTTGTATAATACAATCATTCTTGCAAATTCAAGCAGGAAAAGCTAGCTTATTCGGGAAATGACTTCGAATTATCCGGAAATAACACTGAAAAAAGGGCGGGAAGCGGCTCTGCTGCGCGGACATCCGTGGGTATTTTCCGGTGCGGTTGCCGCTGTCTGCGGAAAACCGGCTGCCGGCGACATCGTTGTGGCCAGAGATGCGACAGGGCGGCCTGTAGCGCTGGGTTTTTTCAATCCCCGTACGGATATCGCCTTCCGTGTGCTGACCCGCAATACCACGGAGGCGATCACGCCTGATTTCTGGCGGCGGCGACTCCGGACCGCCTGCACGATGCGGCGGAAAATTATCAATTCCCGGACCAACGCTTATCGGCTGATTAACGCGGAAGGCGACGGATTTCCCGGCCTGATTGTTGACGCTTACAACACAGCACTGGTTGTTTCCGTGACGACTGCCGGCATGGAAGCGCAGAAACAGTGCATTACTGATGCGCTTATTTCCCTTTTGAATCCGGCTTTAATTTACGAGCAAAGCCGGGGCCGGTCGCGCGACCTGGAGGGTCTGGAAAGCAAAAACGGATTTCTGCTGGGAAACGATCAATCCGGCTTGGTGGAGATAGAGGAAAACGGTTTTAAATTTAAAGTCGATTTCGTCACCGGACAAAAAACAGGCTTTTTCCTCGACCAGCGGATAAACCGGGAAAAAATAGGGGCTCTTAGCTGCAATGCGCGTGTTTTGAACTGTTTTGCCTATACCGGAGCATTTTCGGTTTACTGCGTCGCCGGCGGAGCGCAGCGTGTCGTGTCGCTGGATATCTCCACGCCGGCCTGCGCCGCCATCCGGGAAAACATGAAAAGCAACGGCTATGATGTAGAAACACATCCGGTAGTCGAAACGGATGTGTTTACTTATCTGCGCAACACGCCGGAGAAATTTGATCTGATTATTCTTGATCCGCCGGCATTTGCCAAAGCCAAAAGAGATGTTGTCAAAGCTTCCCGCGGCTATAAAGAGATCAACATGCAGGCGTTCAAAAGACTGCCGCCGGGCGGAATACTGGCGACTTTTTCCTGCTCCAATTTTATCGAGGAAGAGCTTTTTTATAAGATCGTTCGCGGTGCGGCCGGCGATGCCGGCGTAAATCCGCAACTGCTTGCGCGGCTGGAGGCGGGACCGGATCATCCTGTTCTGCTGGGACATCCGGAGGGCCGTTATCTCAAAGGATTACTGCTGACCGTTTCGTAATTTCATTGCCAAATCGAGAGCAGCCTTCGTTTGCAGCGGCGTGTCCGGCGCAGACCGGACCGTCGGCTGCCGCGAGGCAGAGGGGATGCGCTTTATTGACCCTTCCCGGCGGTATTGATATCGCATCAGTCGGGAAGCGAAGACAAAAGCTTTGCCACCTCCGTCCATCAGTCTCCGCATGGCCATTCGGGCACCCCCGACGAGCGTTACCGGCAAAGGCGCTGCGCTGATTCCTGCTTTCATCACCGGCCTTTACGGTCATACGGGAAATTTACGGAGCGACCAATTTGGCAGCTATCTTTTCGTGGATCAAGCGGGAGGCCATGTTGTTACCGGTTACACCGACGAAAACAGCAACAGAAGTCGAGCCTTTGGTTACATATTCGACGGCAATGAGCACCTTCTCATCCTGAATTACCGATTTGATTGTGCCGGTGGAAATTTTGCGCTCCTTCTGTATTTCTTTGCCCTGCAGCTCGCTGACTGTTTTTTCACAGGCTGCCCAGACCAGATCAATATCGGCTTTATAGTTCGACACCAGGTTCCCGTCCTGATAAATGAACTGTCCCGAACTGACGCCGAGAATTTTGCCGTTCATATTTATCGCGGCGTCGCATCCGGCAAGAACTCCCAGAACTAAAATGATTAAAAAGATCGTTCTTTTCTTCATGGACACACCTCGCAAATAAATTGTTGGATGAAAAGACAAACATTTGTTTATCAACATAAGGTAAGCAATATTATCTGTCAATGCCATTTATGCTGCTGCACAGCGGAATGCTTCAGGGCATTTTACATGCTTGCCGACGACAGGACGTGTGTGATGGCATAAACAGCCGCCCAGATCAAAACTCCCGTCGTGATCAAAATACAGGCGTAGGACAAAAGTTTGTGCCCGGCCGTCTCCGGTTTTTTGTCGTTGTAACCCATTAAAAACGCCAATAAAATACCGGAAAACAACCCACCGCCATGGGCCCAGTTGTTGATGCCGGGGAACAAAATTCCGAAAATGACGAGTCCGGCAACCCAGCCCATTGCCTGTTTGTAGATGGCCTGTCCGTAATAGCCGCCACGGCTTTTTCCGTAATAAATGATGGCGCCGATGAGACCGCAGAGGCTGGCCGAAGCCCCGATGGTAAAAGGAACGCCGAAGAATACGGATACCGCATAGCCGACAACTCCGGCGAGAATGTAGATATTTAAGAACCGGTGAAAGCCGAATTCCCTTAAAATGAAAGGCCCCAGCTGAGCCAGCGCCATCATGTTAAAAAGAATATGCAAAACGCCGCCGTGCAGAAAAGATGCGGAAATTAAAGTCCAGTAATGCTGGAACTGGTAAATGGGAATCGTGCCGGTTGCTCCTAATAAAAAAAGGCTTTTATTCGAAGGCGATAATAAACCGAAGATACCGCCCCGGCTGGAAAAAATTTCTCCGGGATTCAGCAAAAGCGCCAGAATGTAAAAAGCAATGTTTAGGGCGATGATGGTTTTTACCGGGTCGAGAATGAAAAAAATGTTGCTGACGAATCCCGCCGTATTATGCATTCCCGGCCGGGCGAGACCGCAGTAAGGACAAAGCGGCTCATCGGAACTGATCAGTTTACGACAGTTGGGGCAAAGGATGGATTTTCTTTCGGAGGTCATGGTTAATCCTCTAAATAAATGTGCAATTTTAACCATTCAATTAACAAGAATACGGATAGTTGTAAAGAAAAATGCCGCTTGAGTTGACCAATCATATTGGGAAATGCTATGAGCATCAAGGATCAATGATGAGGTATAAATTGCAGATTAGAGACCGTGTCACGATAAGGATTGAAAGTATGGCTTTCGGCGGCGCCGGGGTCGGCCGCAGCAATAATATTGTGGTTTTTGTTCCGTTCGGCGCTCCGCAGGATGATCTGGAAATCGAAATTACGGCAAGAAAAAAGAATTTCGCCCGCGGCAGAATATTGGAAATAATCAAGCCTTCGCCGTTAAGGGTAAAACCTTTGTGCGGTTATTACGGAAAGTGCGGCGGGTGCTGCTATCAGCATCTGCGTTATGATGAACAGCTGCGCATCAAAAAACAACAGATCAGCGATGCTTTTCGGAGAATCGGCAAAATAGCCGCGCCGCCGGTAGCGGATGTGCATGCCTCACCGGTATGCTATCATTATCGCGGAAAAGCGCAGTTTCATCGGCTGACTTCTGCGGACGGTCTCCGGCTGGGGTTAATGGATACTTCGGGCGGCAGAATAGTGGATATCGCGCGCTGTGAAATCATGGAAGAAACAATAAACGAGAAAATCAACCGGTTGCGGAGCAATAACCTAAAGGCTAACGGCGCTGATAACGATGTTGTCATTTGGTCTGGTTTGCCGGATGCCGAGATTGCCGGGAATAGGCAGATCAGGCGTGTTGTCCGGGAACAGGATTTTTTAGTACCCGCCGGCGGCTTTTTCCAGGCCAATTTGTTTCTGACGGATGCGCTGGTGGAAGAAGTATGCCGGCTGGCGGCGCAAAGTCGTATCCGGACGGCAATTGATGCTTATTGCGGCTGCGGACTTTTTGCCCTTTTTCTGGCGCCTTTTGCCGAAAGAATTATCGGTGTTGAACTTAATGAGCAGGCAATAAAGTTTGCCCGCCTCAATGCCGAAAAACAAAATATACAAAATAGCGAATTTATTCAGGGCGATGTGGAGGATGCGTTCGCGGGGGCATTATCCGGTGAGAAGGCAAAAATCGATTTGATAATTCTTGATCCGCCCCGTACCGGATGCAGTGCGGCGCTGCTTAAAAATATTGCCGGGTTGGAGTCCGGCCGCGTTATTTACATTTCCTGCAATCCGGCCACGCAGGCACGCGACGTCCGGATTTTAGCGGAATCCGGCTACAGTCTCCAGCATATCCGGCCCTTTGATATGTTTCCGCAGACACAGCATATTGAAGTTGTCGCCCTGCTGGTGCGGGACGGTTGATAAAAGGCAAATGAATAATAAACTCATTGACATAATGCGGAGATGGATGTACTTATTTCCCGCAGTTTCAGCTTGGTTTACCTCAGAAGGGTAATGCAGCCAATATGGATAAAGGTATGAGGCCTAACCGGCCAGACCGCGACGCTCCTGGTGCCACGCAATCTTCCGCCGGTTGGGAAAACCCAGATGTTGCCGCGCATGTCAGCGAATCCTCCGGAACGAGTTTTTACGCCCTCTTCGAATCGGCCCGGGATGCCATCTTTCTGCTCGATGGAGAGAAATTTATCGACTGCAACGCAAGAACGCTGGAAATGTTTGGCTGCGGGCGCGCGCAAATAATCGATCAGCCTTTTCAGCATTTTTCACCGCTGCGGCTCCCGGAAGGCTCCGGCACGACGGGAGGAAAGTTGCAGCAAAAAATCAATACTGCGCTGGGCGGCGCGGCGCAGTTCTTCGAAGGCAAACTGGTCAAGAGGGACAAATCTCTTTTCGATGCCGAAATAAGTTTTAACGGTTTTGAACTTAACGGAAAACGGCTGCTGCATTGCATTATGCGCGATGTGACGGAGCGCAAGCGGGAAGAAGAACTTTACAAAACTCTCACCACCAGTTCTCCCGTCGGCATCTATATAATCCACGGCGGAAAATTCCGTTTCGCTAATCCCCGGGTTCAGGAGTTTGTCGGATACAGCGCGCGCGAGTTGCTCGAAATGCCGTCCATTTCCCTGATTCACCCCGACGACCGGGCCGCCGCCCGGGAAAATGCGATTAAAATGCTGAAGAAGCAACGAACAGCGCCGTATGAATTCCGGATAGTAACCAAAGGTGGTCAAATTAAGTGGACAATGGAAAAAATTATTCCCATTTATTATGACGGCCGGCAGGAAATTCTGGGCAGTTATATGGATATTGACGACCGGAAAAGGGCCGATGAAATTCTCCGGGCCAGCGAGGAGCGCTACAGAACGATACTGGAGAATATCGAAGACGGCTATTATGAAATGGATCTGAAAGGGCGGCTTACTTTCTTTAATGAGTCCTGCCGCAGGATATTCGGTTACTCCCGCGAAGAACTGCTGGGAATGAAAACTCTTCAGTATGTGAACGGGGATACGGCGGGAAAACTTAACCGCCTGGCCCGCAAAGTTTATGAAACCGGCCAGCCCGAAAAAGGCTCCGACCTGGAAGTAATCAGGAAAGACGGATTCAAAAGACACATCGAAGTATCCGTTTCTCTGGTGAAAGATGCCGGGAAACCGGTCGGGTTTCGCGGCATAGTGCGGGATATAGATGATCGCAAAAAGGCGGAGGCGACGATTTTGCATATGGCCTACCATGATGCGCTGACCGGTTTGCCCAACCGGGTGCTTTTCAATGATCGCCTTAATGTTGCCATCGCCGCGGCCCAGCGCCACGGTAAAAGATTCGGTGTGATGATGCTGGATCTGGATCAATTCAAGAATATTAATGATTCATTGGGGCATGATGTCGGTGATCAGTTATTGCAAAGCGTAGGAAACCGTCTCCGCGGTCTGCTGCGCAAAAGCGATACGGTGGCGCGCATGGGCGGTGACGAATTTATGCTGCTTTTGCCGGAAATCAACCAAAAAGCCGATGTCGAAGCCGTGGCGAAAAAAATTCTCGCTTCCTTTCAGCGGGAATTTGTTTTGGCTTTCCGGGAAGTGAAAATTACGACCAGTATCGGCATTGCCGTCTATCCTGAAGGCGGTCGGGAATTCGATACATTGAAGAAAAATGCGGATATTGCCATGTACAAGGCCAAGGAAAAGGGACGCAATAATTTCCAGAGTTGAATTTTCGGCTGAATACGGCAAGAACAATTTCTTCCGGCTGTCGGGAAGTCGGCTGGAAAATACGGTCAATGAATTATTTTTGTGGCTTTTGCCGGAAAATATTGATAGTCCGTAACCATAATTTTTAAAGAAACAAGGGGAGGAAAAAATGCCATCGAAAAGTAAGGATGTTAGGCTTGAACAGTGCCGGATTTTAGAGAAAAAGCTGGATTTGCGGTTACAGCAACTGGCTCAAAAGGGGATTGATAGCGAAAAAGCGAAAAGAGACTCTCTTGTTAAAAAGCTAAAATCAAGAATAAAAGAAACAAATACAAGAATTGCCGCGGCGGATAAGCATGTTCAGCTTACCCGGAACCTGGCCCAGGCGAAAGAGCAGAAATTGGCGGAATTGGAGCTGAAAAAGAAAGCGCCCGAGGCGGAGCCTAAACAGAAGAAACAGGCGGCCGCCCCGGCTAAAGGAGAAGCGAAGAAGAAACCAGCCGCCGAAGAGAAGGAACCGAAACCTAAAAAGAAGCCGACCGCGGCCGCCGAGAAAGAAGCGGAAAAGCCAAGTGCCGCCGAAGGCGAGCCGGCCAAGAAACCGCGTAAGAAAAAGGAAGAGTCCCCGACGGAATAGCGTTCAGGAAACAAAAAAAGGGCAGCTGTTAAACGGTCTGCCCTTTTTTATTGTCTTGGCGTCCCCATGGGGAGTCGAACCCCAGTTACAGGCGTGAAAGGCCCGTGTCCTAGGCCTCTAGACGATGGGGACGTCGTGAGGTCAATTTTCTGGTAAGTTGCGCCTTATATATTTTTCAATGGCGATTGTCAAGCATTGCCGCAAAAAATATCATGAAAATTTATTCCAGTTGATTAAATGTCATTTACAACCGGCATGAAAACAGTATAAATTTCAATTAAAATCCACTGCCTGAGGGGTGAAAAATGACCTTCCGTCCCGCAGTAACCAAAGAAACCGTTGTAAAAATTCTGGAAGAAATTGCCGTCCTGCTGGAACTTTCCGGGGAAAATCCATTCAAGTCGAGAGCTTATCAGAACGCCGCCCGTAATCTGGAAAAACTGGATGTGGATATCAAACAATTGATTGCCGAAAATCAGCTGGCGGAAATTGCCGGAGTCGGTGCCGCGATAAATAGTAAAGTAACGGAACTGGTGCAGACCGGGAAACTGGAATATTATGAGAAACTGAAAGCTGCCGTGCCTCCCGGCCATCTGGAAATGTTGAAAATTCCCGGGCTGGGCACGAAAAAAATTCATGCGATTTTCCGATGGTTGGGAATAACTACCATTG
>CAYYBK010000028.1:0-14273 GCA_964470015.1 uncultured Syntrophales bacterium | reverse complement strand
GGAATCATTCCCAAACCGGCAATTGTCATCAAAACCGCGGCGGATTTGATTACCGATCTCAACTTGCTTCATATCCGCTGGGGCATACCGTATTATTTTGATGCAGCCGGCCGCCGTGTTTTGGCGCATCTTCTGCGGCGGAGGCTGACCATAAAGGGAATGCTGCGCCATCCGGTTTTGCTGACCAGAATGGCAATTATAATGTCGGTAACATAATTGCGGCGGATTTAACCGCCGGGGAGAATTTATATTTTTCATCTTGGCGGTGCATACAAGGATCACGTTGACACCTGATCCGCTTCTTCGTATAATTTCATGGCAATTCTAACTCCAGGAGGCAATCCATGTTTGAGTCAGCCGAATTGGGACAGAAAATAAGCAAGTCGGAATATGACCGGACGGTGCCGACTTTGCGGGAGGAGCTCCTGGATGTTCAGTACGATTTGCGTCAATGCGGTAAATTCCAGGTGATAATCTTGATCGGCGGCGTGGACGGCGCCGGGAAGAGTGAAACGGTTAAGATCCTCAATGCCTGGATGGATCCGCGCTATATCGAAACCAATGCAATGCGTTCAGCGACGGCGGAGGAACTTGCACACCCGCCTATGTGGAGGTTCTGGCGCGCGCTGCCTCCGCAAGGGAAAATCGGGATTTTTTTCGGCTCCTGGTATACAGAGCCGATCATCAACAGAGTATATCGCAAAATAAAAGATGACGCTCTGGACGGGGCGATGGAACGCGTTGTCCGCTTCGAGAAGATGCTTCTGGATGAAGGCGCATTGATTCTCAAGTTCTGGCTGCATCTTTCCAAAGAAGTGCAGAAAAAGCGTCTGGAAAAACTGGCGGAAAATCCCGAAACGCGCTGGCGTGTGACGGAAATAGAATGGAATCATTTCCAGCTTTACGACAAATTCCGCCGGATTTCGGAACGCGCCCTTCTCAAGACCAGCCCGCCCACGGCGCCCTGGATAATCGTCGAAGGCAGCGATGCCCGTTTCCGGTATCTTACGGTCGGCAGAATAATCCGGGATGCGTTGCGGAAAAGGCTGGATGGGAAGACGCCGGATTCCGCACGCCCGGCGGCGTTGCCGCTTCCCCCGATCAAAGAGAAATTCCAACTCAGGTCTCTCGACTTTTCCCAGGAGATGACGAAACGAGAGTATGAGCAGAAACTGGAAAAATATCAGAGAAAACTCAATCTGCTTGTCCGCAGCCGCAAATTCGGGAAAACATCGGTGATCCTTGTTTTTGAAGGGTCCGATGCCGCAGGCAAAGGCGGGGGAATCAGGCGTGTTACGGGAGCCCTTGATCCGCGCAGCTACAGAATAGTTTCCATTGCTGCGCCGACGGAGGAGGAGAAACGTCATCCATATCTGTGGCGGTTCTGGCGGCATGTTCCGGCTAAGGGGAACTTCACTATTTTCGACCGTTCCTGGTATGGCCGTGTTCTTGTGGAAAGAGTTGAGGGTTTCTGCTCCCGGGATAGCTGGGTGCGTGCCTACGGGGAGATAAATGATTTCGAAGAACAGCTTACACAAAGCGGCGGCGTGCTCATCAAGTTCTGGCTGAGTATAACCAAGGAAGAGCAGCTGAGGCGATTCAAGGAGCGTGAAAATACCGGTTTCAAGCGGTTTAAAATAACGGACGAAGATTGGCGGAACCGTAAGAAATGGGATCGGTATGAAATCGCCGTAGGAGAAATGATTGACCGTACCAGCACGGAAAGAACTCCCTGGACGTTGGTGGAAGCCAATAACAAGTATTATGCGCGGATCAAAATACTCAAGGCTATTTGTTCCCGGATAGAAGAAGCCCTCCGCTGAATTTCCGAATTTTCCTGATATTTATTTGCCGGGGGCCGGCGGTTTATCCTTAGCGGCAAGCAGATAATTTTCAACGGCATGATCAATGGTAGGAAAGAAATTTTCGCTGCCCAGACTGCCAAACAAGCCATAGCGTTTTAATTTATCCTTAACCGGGCCTTTCATTTCCGCGAAAAACAAATCCATGCCGGCCTGATGCAGCGCTTGATCGATTTCGGCAAGCACATGAGAGGCGGTAATATCTATATCGGTTATCGGTTCGGCCGCTACGACAACCCATTTTGTTTGTGTCGGCGCATCCGCCACCGCGCGGAAAATGTGATCCCGGAATATTTCTGCATTAGCGAAGAACAGCGGCGCATCCCAACGGAAAAGCACCAATCCCGGAATCCGTTTGGCTTCGGGGTGGCGGGAAATATCATGATAGCTTTTCAAACCGTCCACGTGACCGAGTACGGCGTCGTAGGGCCGCCAAGCGCGCCAGATGAAAGCAAGCAACGCCAGGCCGACAGCAATAAATATTCCCTGGATTACGCCCAGCAGCATGACGCCGAGAAAGCAGACGATCGACATTACGAATTCGTCGCGCCGCAGTTTATAAAGGCGTATGATGCCGCGTACCTCAATTAAACTGACCGATGCGGAAATAACGACGGCGCCGAGGACCGCATGGGGCAGATTGCCGAGCAGGTTGGGCGCAAAAATAAGCAAAAGCGCAATGCAGGCGGCCCCCACCAGACAGGTAATCTGCGTTTTTGCACCGGCCGCTTCCGCCACCGGCGTGCGTGATGTACTGCTGCTTACGGGAAATCCCTGAAATATGCCGGCTGCGATGTTTGCCGCGCCAAGAGCGATTATTTCCTGGTTGCTGTTGACTGTGGATCCCGTCCGGTAGGCGAAAATACGGGAAAGGGTGCTCATATCGGCAAAAGATACCAGCGCGATTGCCACGGCGGCGGCCAATAAATCACGAAATTCGGCCAGGGAAACAGCCGGAATCTGAAAATTAGGTAATCCCTGCGGCAGGGGGCCGACGACAACGATTCCCGCTGCGGCGGATAAGTCAAGTCCCGAGGAAATTATCGTTGCGGCGGCTACGGCAATCAGCACCCCCGGAATTTTGGGTGCCCATTTTTTAAATCCGAAAATGATTATCAAACAAGACAGCCCGATGCTGCAAGCAATCCAGTTTATTTGTCCGCTTTCAATGCCCTGCAGAAGGCTTTTTATTTCCGTTAAAAATGTATTTCCGTTCGAAGCGAAGCCGAGAACTTTCGGCAGCTGACCGATCAATAACGTCAGGGCGATTCCGTTCAGATAGCCGTCCCGGATTGGTTTGGAAAGCAGGTCGGTAATGAAGCCGAATCTGGCCAGACCGGCTAGAATGCATATTGCTCCCGAGATCAGAGCCAGCATTCCGGCCAGAGCCACCGCTTTTTCCGTATTACCTGCGGCCATTGGCAGAATGGTTGCCGCGATAAGCGTCACAAGTGCTGAATCCGGCCCGAGAACCAGAATACGGCTTGGTCCGAAAAAGGCATATGCAATCAGCGGCGGAACAGTGGCATACAAACCGTAAATGGCGGGCAGGCCTGACGCAGCGGCATAACCCATGCCGGCGGGCACGAGGATTGCCGTAAGTACCAATCCGGCACCGAGATCATGTAAAGCCCAGTTCCGTTTGTAATCACGCAGCGTCGAGAGAAGCGGAACAAAGCGGGACAAACCGCGGATGCGCGCGGTACGCTTAAAAGGGATGAATTCTTTAGGTTGTGGGGTCGCCAAGCAATGCCTCATGAAATGAATTATAGGAAATTTATAATATTTTGGCGGTTATTTTACAATATGTAATCACGTAATTATTGACATGCGGCCCGGTAATTGATTTATAATTGCTACCGGTTTTACGGTATAACCGGCGATAAGAAAATTTGTTACTGGAGAGAGTATTATTAGATGTTCCGTTGCGGCCTGCGGAGTTGCCATTGCCGCGGTTGCAAATATCGGAAAAAGGAATACAGGCATATTATGAAATGGACAGGGAAAAAAGTCGGTTTGGCGCTGGGCGGCGGCGGCGTGCGCGGGTTTTCTCATATCGGTGTCCTGAAAGTTCTGGAACAGGCGGGAATTGAAGTTGATCTGATTGTTGGGACCAGCGCCGGTGCATTGATCGGCGGTGCTTATGCCAGCGGCCAATCGCCGCGGGAGATAGAAGACAAAATCAAGGCTTATCTGAGCAGCCCCGAATTCAACGCTTCGGCGATCAAGACGGTAGGGTTAACATTTACACCGGAACAGGCCAGCGTTTTCCGCAAGGCGCAGAACTTCCTCATAAACCGTTTTTATATGATCCGTTCTTTCTTTCGTCCATCCATCCTTCCTGCCGGTGATTTTCAATCCCTGATCAATTACTTTCTTCCCGAGATGGATATACGGGAGACCCGCATACCCTTTCGCGCTGTGACCACGGACCTCCGCACCGGCAGACAGATAGTTTTTGCAGGGGGGCCGCTGCGTCAGGCCGTGCTGGCCAGCTGCTCCGTGCCGGGTGCGGTCGAACCTTTACCACAGGGGGAATGGCTGCTTGCTGACGGCGGCGTCACCAGTCTGGTTCCTGTCCATGCGACACGGGAGGCCGGTGCAGATGTGGTCATTGCCGTGATGGTGGATCGGGACTTGCTTCCGGCCGGAAGTATGGAAACAGTGCCGGATATTTTGTATCGGGCCGGCGAAATTACCGCGAACAGACTCGAAGTTGCCGAACTGAAAGACGCTGATGTGATTATCCGGCCCGAAGTAGGCGATCTTCACTGGATGGATTTCAGTCATTCGGGGGACCTGATCGGGAAAGGTGAAGAAGCCGCTCGTGAGGCTCTCGGGAAAATTTATGAATCTCTCCCTTTTTCCCGGCGTTTTATCCGTTTCGCTGAACGTTTCCTGCCAATCAAAAAAAGGAGGGAGCGATCTTCTGCAAAAGACGCTGCTGTATCTACCGCCGCAGCGCCAGCGGCGTTATCCTCTGAAACTCGGCGGAGAGACCAAGACTGAGGGACGGCCTTAAAAAGCCGCATAAAGGAGCTGGAGAAAATAACATGCCGAAGTTTTTAAAAATTGCCCATCGCGGCTATTCGGCAAAGTATCCCGAAAATACAATTCCGGCGTTCGCTAAAGCTATTGAGGCCGGTGCGGACATGATCGAACTGGATCTGCATTTATCGGGCGATGATGAACTGGTTGTAATCCATGACGATACAATAAACCGCACATCGGACGGCCGGGGCAAAGTTGCGGAGCTAAGTCTGCCCGTGCTGAAAAGATATAATTACAATAACGGGATGAAAAATTGCGGTTTTGTCCCGATTTCAACGCTTGCGGAGGTAATTGCATCTGTCGGTAAGCAAGTGTTGCTGAATATTGAAATTAAGAGGCAGCCGCCTGAAAAGGCCGGGATCGAAAAAGAACTGGTTAATCTGTTAAGAAAGGAAAATTTCATCGACCGGGTTATTGTCTCCTCGTTCGATTGCGGGATTCTGATAAAGATTAAAGAACTTGCCGCTGAAATAAAAACAGGGCTGATTTATAAAAATCCCATTAAAACATTCCGGGAACTCGTGCGGGAACTCGGCGTTTCTTCGCTGCATCCGTCAATCGCTCTGGTTGATGTGGTTGAACTGTGCTGGGCTAAAGCCTGCGGCCTCCTTGTATATCCCTGGGTGGTAAAGGACCGCAGAACCATTGCGGCTTACCGGGAAACCGGATTTATTGACGGAGCCATTGTCAATGATCTTGGCTTGTTTGCCGCAGCTGATCAGCGTAATTAAGTGGTGTGACAAAACGCTGGGAATGGATATGGTTAATTGGCACACAGTTGTGACGATATGCTGTTTTTATAAATGATGAGATTTGCGGGGGATTGATTGTCAGTCAATAAAGATGTATTTTATAAGCGCTGCTTTATTTTGTGCGGAAGGTCTTTCCGCGTAAAAAATGCCCGTTGGTCAGGATTGCCCGGGCAAGCGCCGGATGTTTTCTCTGCGCTCAGATTTAATGCGACGGCAAAGGCCCTGGGCAAATTTGGAGCACAAATACACGCCCCTTCCGGGAGCCCTAAATCCTGCAGGATTCCGGCCTGATCAAAAGCACGGGCACCGCAGCATCATGCAGAACCTCCAGCGCCACGCTGCCGAACATCATTTTCTTCAACCCGGTATAACCATGGGAGGCAAGGACAATCAGGTCTATACCGTTTTTCCGAACGTAATCAGATATAATTTCCGCCGGCCGTTTACCGGTCAGCAGCTCCGCCTTTACATTTATGCCCTCCGTGTGCAGTCTGGATTTAATGTCCACCAGATATTTTTGGGGATCGATTCCGACGCTGGGGAAATTAGCCCAAATAACGGTCATGATGATCACTTCTTTACCGTAACGGTCCTTTACCAGGTTTTTGACATGGGGCAAAGCGCATTCCGCCAATTCGGAACCATCCAGCGGTACCAAAATTTTTTGATACATGGCTGACACCTCCTTGTTCATTTCCCTGTGTTTCCACTAATGGAAACCTTATCGTTGTCTGTTTTGAAAACTTTTTATGAGACCAGGTCAAAACCAGGCCGTCATTTATCACGGTTGTTTCATTTTGTCTTGCAGCATACCGCACGTTTGCTAAGTCCGGCAGCTTTCCGGTCTGATCAGAAGCACGGGCATCGTAGCATCGTGCAGAACCTCCAGCGCTACGCTTCCGAGCATCATTTTTTTCAGTCCGGTATAACCATGGGTGGCGATAACAATTAAATCAATACCATTTTTACGGGCGTATTCGGCAATGGTATCGGCGGTGCGATCATTGTTCAGTATCTCCGTTTTGACTTGAAGACCTTCAGCGGCCAGTCTTGATTGCACGTCGGCCAGATACTTTTTGGAATTAAGTATCAGTTTTTCCTTCAGTTCATTGATATTGTCGGTTAAGGAAGGGTCCCTCCAGCCGCCGATATAAGGATCATCCGCCCAGAAAACTTTTAAAATAATGATCTCTTTGCCGGAGCCGTCTTTTACCAAATTTTTAACATGCGACAAGGCGCACTCCGCCACTTCGGAGCCATCAAGAGGGATTAAAATTTTCTTATACATGGCCGCCACCTCCTTTTGTTTTGTTTGCGTATTAAGTTATGGAAACTTCACCGTTGTCTGGCTGCAAAAGAGGTTAAATAAACTGGATCGTAAATCAATCAATCCTTTTTTATAATATAGACATTTCCCGGCTTTTCGGCAAGTTCAAAATGTGATTTGACCGGCACAAAAACGTCACGGTAAATTATTATAACTTGGAAGAATGCATATTAATCGAGTTTGCCATTTTGCCGGCTGCAGGGAGGATCCGCTAGAAGTTCGCGTTAATGATTTGCAATATATACGGAGCAGCGGAAAAGCTCAGCACGCCTAATAATAAAAATAGCATGCTCGCCAATAAAATCAACCGTTAACAAAATAAATCTTTGCCTTGCCCCGAGCTATTTCTAACTTATCTGTAAGCGGAGATTTTATGAGCAAGCTGGTGGTATTTTTCGTGCACGCCTTCGCCCGTCTCAATTGCCTCGACAAGGGCGAAAGCTTTTTCCAACTCGGCCATTTCTGCTTCTCCCAGCAATCTTTCCGCCATCGGAAACAGTATATTATTTTCTTTGTCGATATGGCTTTCCAGCAGATTTACATAATCAGAGAGGCTTTCCGCTAAGGACAGGAGTGCTTTCTTGTCTTCCTGCTCGGCGGCGGACAGCAACCCGGCGATGCGGGAAATCATCTGTCTCCCTGCGGAGTGCTCCGCAAGCATTACGGCAATTGGCCCCGTATCATGAGACATTCCTTTCTTCTCCAGCATGGGGAAAAGATTTTTTTCCTCTTTTGCATGATGGCATTTATCAGTAAAATTTCTGGAGAAATCGAGCATCATTTCGATCAGTTCAGCTCTGCAAGCGGTTTTATTGCTAATATTTTGTGCCTCAGCGGCGACAACTTTTAAAACGTGTGTTATTACTTTATGTTCGTGTGCAAGTTCTTCAGTCGGTTTCATTAGCACTCCTTTCTTGTTTCCGGAGGGAGGAGAATGATTCGCCGAAAGCATACGCCTGCGCCAGCTGTTTTTCGCCCGGTTCCCAAAGATTTTTCAAACCGTCACCCAAAACCGCGAACCCGGCTTCGGCAAGACCTTCGTTCATTAATTTTACCGCTTCGCCGCTCCAACCATAACAACCGAAGGCGGCAGCCTTTTTATTCTTGAATTTGAGTCCCGCCATCAAGTCAATAATCAGCGCTATTGATGATAAAAACCGCTTGTTAATGGTTGGCGAGCCAAGAAGTATGGCTTTAGACTTGAAAACCTCGGTTATCACGTCGTTTTTGTCGCTGCGCGCGATATTGAAGATTTTAACGGTTACGCCGGCATCGCTTTTCATTATTCCTTTGGCTATCACCTCTGCCAGTTTTCTCGTGCCGTTCCACATGGTATCATAAATAATCGTAATCTGATTCTCCTGATAGTTGTCTGCCCACCTTAAATAATTATGCACTATCTGGAGCGGGTTGTCCCGCCAGATGACCCCGTGGCTCGGGCAGATAGCATGCAGCGGCAGATTAAATCCGACAACTTCGTTAATTTTCTTTATTACGAGAGATGAAAATGGCGTTAAAATGTTGGCATAATACTTGATGGCTTCTTCATACAATTCGGACTGAACAACCTGGTCATTGAATATCTGCTCGTTCGCGATATGCTGTCCGAAGGCATCATTGGAAAAAAGGACGGCATCCCCGGTCAAATATTCCATCATGCTGTCTGGCCAGTGCAACATGGGCGCTTCAATGAATATGAATTCTTTTGTTCCGAGCGACAGCCGATCGCCGGTTTTGACAACCTTAAAATTCCAGTCCTGATGATAATGGCCTTTAAGCGATTTTACTCCGTTAGCCGTGCAGTAAACAGGTTTATCAGGGATATGCCGCATCAGTTCCGGAAGCGCGCCCGAATGGTCCGTTTCTGCATGATTGGCGATGATGTAGTCGATCTTATGCAGATCAATTTCGCTTTGCAGATTATCAACGAATTCATCTGAGAAAGGTCCCCAGACGGTATCAACAAGAGCCGTTTTTTCGTCCCGGACAAGATAAGCGTTGTAGGAGGACCCGCGGTGTGTTGAATATTCCTCGCCATGAAATTTCTTCAAATCCCAATCGATTTTTCCGACCCAGCTTATATTTTCATTAATGCTTATTTTCATACGAATACCTCCCGTTTCTATTGGTAGCCTTACAATACACTTTCCGCCGTGAGATACAACAGTTAACTCTGCCCAATAGCATCACCGCCTCCACGGTGTGTGTGCTTATCACTGTATTAAATAAAGTTTTTGTAATCTGCCCAGTTCTCCTCCAGAAGCGTCGGCGTGTCTAGGCCGTAGGGGCAATTATCCTTGCAATGGTTACAGTGAGTGCAATCGTCGATCTTCTTCATTTTTGCCTTCCAGGCATCATTCAGGTATACCGAAACAGGGGCACGGCGAATCATGAGGGACATTCTGGCTGATGTGGGAATATCAATTTCCGCAGGGCATGGCAGACAATAACCGCAACCGCGGCAGAAGTCCTTGCTGAGTTCGTCGCGGTCTTTTCTGATAACCGACTCGAGTTCTTTCGTCAGCGCCGGCGGATCCGCAATGTAACTAATGAATTCGTCTAATTCCGTTTCTTTTTGTATCCCCCAGATTGGTAATACATTGTCATATTGCGCCAGATAGGCATAGGCTGCTTTTGTGTTGGTGATGAGTCCGCCGGATAATGATTTCATAGCTATAAATCCAATCCCTTTTTCTTTACAGATGTTAACCAGGTCAACTTCCTTCTCTGTCGCCAAATAGCTGAAAGGAAATTGAATTGTTTCATACAATCCGGACCAGGCGGCTTCCAGCGCAACGGGAAGCCGGTGATTTGTGATACCAATATGCCTTAGCTTTCCTTTTCTCTTTGCCTCCAGCATTGCCTCGTATAAACCTGTACCGTCGCCGGGTTTCGGACAGAAGCCCGGATTATGGAACTGGTAAATATCCAGATAATCCACCTGCAGTAAGCGAAGGGATGTATTTAACTGTTCCCAGAATTCTTCCACCTTTGTGCACATCGTCTTTGAGGCAATATAGATATTTTTCCGTACTTCATGCAAGGCATAACCAATTTTTTCTTCGCTATCGGTATAAAACCTGGCCGTATCAAAAAATGTAATGCCGTTCCGATATGCCTTCGTTAATAATCCGGCGGCATCTTCCTTGCTGATTCTTTGAATCGGCAAGGCGCCAAACCCATTTTTACTCGAAACGATTCCCGTCTTACCCAATTTTACTTGATCCATGGCAGCTCATTCTCTCGGCGTAAAAGCTCCGTTTTTCCCAGGGGCATTTAAGCGCAATGTCTTGAAGATAATGCTGATAACCGCGTTTCAAGTTGCCCCGTAAAATCTTTGATTATATTATAACATTATTCGTGGTTTGGAATCATTTCTTTTCCAATTCATGATCAAATAAATAGGCCGTTGGGAGTTCTTGTGCCTGTGGGCTCGTCAAACCAGCCGGTCTAGTGCCATAACCATAATAATTGTTGTTAATTATTATCTATTATAATCATGCAAAGCTTATTGATGCTTATAGAGAGGTGGACTTCATATGACAAACGAAGAACTTATAACCCAGGCTAAAGAAAATGCCAGGCAGAATTTTCGGGAAGGGCTCAACTGTCCGGAATGCGTTTTAGCGGCAGTTATAAGCACTGGTATAATAAAAGATTTCCCGCCGGAAGTAGTCGCTTTGTCAACGGGCTTTGGAGGAGGTGTCGGGCAATACGGTGCTATTTGCGGAGCTTTGGCTGGAGCGACTATTGCTGTAGGGTGCGTACATGGGAGGAAAAATCCTAAAAACGGCACTGTTGAGGAGAGAATAATGCAATTACAGGGCAATCCAGGCTTGTATCGCCTGTTTAATAACTTGCCTAATGATTTTGCGGAAAAATTTGGCGCCTGTGATTGTGAAAAATTGACCATCAAATACAAAGACGATTTCGGGTCGAAAGAACGCAAGCGACAGTGTCACCAATATATTATTGAAGCAGCTGGAATGGCTGTGGAATATATTTTGAAAGGTAAAGAGGAAGGTTACACTCAAAAAATGAGAAGGAACGTATCCGGGAAAAAATAGCACATACGAAGTATCACCCAAAATTCTTTCAGTATTTATGTTTATAGAGGACACAAGAGGAGGCCTCCCCCAAACCGGGATTGTTGTGGTTGCTGCGTTTTTTGCCTCTGAGAAAAAGTTATCGGACAAAAAAATTCAAGACGAATACTGATATCTTTGCCCTCGCCTTTTCCTATCATGTACTACCTTACACTCGGTAATTGTTAACACTGAGCAGATTGTCTGATCCGCTGCTACGACTCGTCCAGGCAGATATTCCGGCGACTGGATCTAAGCCAAAATTCTGTAAGCAGTAATAGGAGAATCTGATAGGAGAAGCTGATTGACAAGTACCGCTTTTCAAATAGAATGGAAGCAAGATAAATTATTGGGCCGCTCAGAAAGGAATATTTAGAGATTCCGTAAAATGTAATGAGAGGGGGAACACTTCCATGACAAAACAAACCATTAGAATCATTGTAACTCTTTCCATTGTACTTTTCCTCCAGTATGGCTGTACCATGGTTCAAACTAGTCAGAAAATGAGCCAGGCGAATCCGGTCGTCAAGGAAGAACTCGTCAAAACTACCCAAAGCTGGGATGGGAAGGTTTTGCCAGCATACCCGCAAGGTCAGCCCGAAATCACTATTCTGCGGATTAATATTCCGGCCGGAGCAAGGCTCGAAACCCATCACCATCCGGTGATCAATGCCGGGGTGCTGACACGCGGGCAACTTATGGTTGTCACGACGGACGGCAAAACGCTTTACCTCAAAGCAGGGGATCCGATCATCGAAGTGGTGAACACGGTACACTATGGCATTAATCACGGAAGTTCTCCTGCAGAGATTATCGTCTTTTATGCAGGAATCGTTGGCAGCCCGATAACCATTACTGCAGAGCGATAATTTCCATTCGTCTATCCGGCCAACCGAGCAGAACACTATCTGGCATTTCCCGAAAATGGATAAATTGCTTCCTGTAATGTTTTCTTGAGTTATTTTAAGAACAATGTCAGATTACAGTCGTTAATAATTACATTGAGATGGCACCGAACTTTAACCAGCAACCGGGAGATGAAGGCATGCCTAAAATTAATAATTATCCGAATCTCAACAATAAGCTGATCAAAGCAGTAAGAGGACTGCTGGAGCACAGGGCCATTTGGTTATATCTCTTGCTTGACGAGGCGGAGAAGCGCGACATTAAAAGTGAAGACTTTGCAAAAGCGGCCATTTTGAGATGTGGGTGCTTTCAGGGCGAACGCCTGACTACTGATGCAGGCACCAAAAGTCTTAAAGGACTGAAGAAAACACTCTTTACCCTGCCAGCTCGAATGGTGTTTGAAATGAAAATACTGGCCTGCACCGATGACCGCCTAGATATAGATTTTCACTATTGTCCGCTTGTTGCGGCATGGCAATCACAGGGAGCCACAAATGAGCGTATTGCTGAGCTTTGCGATATAGCGATGCAGGGCGACAGGGGCATTGCCAGGTCCTTCGGCTGTGAGCTGGAATTGGGTGAAACAATTGCCAACGGATATGACAAGTGTGAAATAAGATTTAAAAGATTAGAATAAAAAAGGTTCATCCGGTTCTTGCGTACTTCCTGATAGGCATCAGACGTTGCTTCCTGAAAGCGAGCGTTCGGTAATTTTCATGGGCGTCCAACCTTTCAATCCGAAATTAATAACCATCATTCCTACGGGTCTCTCTTTATTGAAGAGCGTAGTCTCTTGCTTCATTCCTCTTTTGGCTTTCTGGAGTTTTTGTCTGCCAATAGCACATCCAGCGGGCTTTTGGGAGCATGCGACATACTGCTCATTACATGGGTATAAATCATAGTTGTTTCGACGTTCTTATGTCCTAAAAGTTCCTGCACTTCGCGGATATTAAAGCCATTCATCAATAAATGAGTCGCAAAACTATGACGAAGGGTATGCACTGTTGCAAATTTGGGAATACCTGCCTTGCGGATTGCTTTTTTAATAACATCCTGAATGGCCGTATCGCTGATATGATGGCGGCGTACTTTTCCGGAGCGCGGATCAACGGAGAGATTGTTGGCAGGGAAAACATACTGCCATGCCCACTCCTTGCCTGCGTTGGGATATTTCCTGCCAAGGGTGTCGGGAAGATGAACTTCTCCATATCCGCTGGCAAGATCATTTTCATGCAATTTTTTCACTTCGTTTAAATGATTCTTTAACTGATCTTTAACTGTTGCCGGCAGGATGGTTGTTCTATCCTTATCGCCTTTGCCGCTGCGCACAGTCAACGTATCCAAATCCATATCAATGTCTTTGACTCTCAGGCGGACAAGCTCCATCAATCTCAGCCCTGAGCCATAGAATAACCCGGTAATAAGCAAATCCCTGCCGCCCATACAGGCCAGCAATCGTTTAACTTCTTCAACGGAAAAGACAGCGGGTAATTTTTGTCCGCGTTTCGCACGGACAGTCTCCGCAATATTGCCCATATCCTTACAAAGCACATGGCGGAAAAGAAAAAGAATGGCATTGAACGCCTGATTTTGCGTTGAAGAAGACACTCTTTCCTGAAGCGCCAGATAACTGAGGAAATTCTTGCAGTCAGCCGCTTCAACTTCCGCAAAGGTTTCTCTTCCACTCGTTTGTCTGGCATAATCCAGAAACCTTTTGATCCATTGAAGATAAGTTTTTCCCGTGCTGTAAGAGTAGTGTTTCAGCCGAATCAACCGTTTTGCTTCTGTTAGCAGCTCCGGCGCAAAGTCGGCGGATTTCCCCGTCGGTAAATTGCTAGGTTTGAATCCGCGATAATGGAAATAATATAAACGAATAGCGTCACCGGCTTGACGAATTTGCCAGTCGGAGACGGCCGGATTTGATTTCAGCGTTTCGATAAATTCGATGACGGCGTTTTCCTGATATTGATCGGGCGGTATTTGCTTTCAATTGGAATAGCTTAGAAATTTACTGGCCCACAAAGCGTAAAAAAAGACATTCTTTTCCTGCGCCAATTTCTTCTCCAAAAGAAAGGTCTGAAGCTCTGGAAGAATGTCCTTTATCCTGCTGTTTGACGAATTTTCTATGATATCCCAACTTGGCTCAAGCGGCATATTAACACAAAATACCAAGTATCAAAAGTTCATTATGCACGATATTTAAGCACTTTCTTCTTTGCATTATTTTTTCAAAAGAGTAATATCGCACCGAACATCGGAAAAAACCAAGTTGGAATATTAATTGTTAGCC
>CAYYBK010000027.1:0-14275 GCA_964470015.1 uncultured Syntrophales bacterium | reverse complement strand
AGTCTCTCTTTTAATCATTTTCAACTAAATTTTTAAGTATCTCCATTTCTCAGGACTCAACCGGCGACCGTTCTCGCATGGTTTCCCCCGGTTTAATAATGGTAATCTTGCCCGGCAAATGTGTTGACTGCCTTGTAGGCGCATGATAAAAATAACCGCAGAGAAAAAGAAGTCCGGACAACACAACGCCGGGTGTTTTTTTCTGAAAAATTAGGGATTTTTTCTGCTGACAAATAGAGCGAGCCTATGGATATAAGCGTTGCTGCCATTTCCGGTTTTGCCGAAGCCGTGGTTAGTATCTTTGTTATTGTCAATCCCCTGGGTAATCTGCCGCTTTTCGCCGGCCTGGCTGAAGAAGTTCCCGATAATGAAAAGCGCAGAGTTTTTCATTTGGCCGGAGTGGTTGCCTTCTGCATACTTTCGGCTTTTGCGGTGGTCGGGAAATACGTCATGCGCGACATATTCCACATTAGTATTGCGGAATTCACTTTCGGTGGCGGATTGCTGCTGGTGGTAATCGGCGTCTATAATATCATGGCCCGATCACGCCGGCCGGCGCCGGCCATCGATACCAATGATCCTGCGGCTGTCTCCGAACAGGAAATCACCCTGGCGGTCAGTCCGATCGCTTTCCCGCTGCTGGTCGGACCGGGCAGTATCGTTACCGTTATGCTGATCGTGGATCGCCATGGCAGCATTTACGGCGTAGCCGCAAGTGCCATAGCCTTTATCTTTGTCATGGCCGTTCTGTACTGGTCGGACAAACTTCTCAGGCTGATGGGCAAGGTCGGAGCGGTGGCCATCGGTCGTGTTCTGCAGATTTTTATTGTGGCTATGGGAGTGCATTTCATCTTTGTCGCGCTGGGGCAGGCCTTTCCCCTTTTAGTGCGGTAAATTATCGGGCTGCGGCGATGTGAACAGTCCGCTGCGAGAAAAGGCCAGTCATCAGTTATGATTGGGAAAGATTAATTTACCTGTGTTGAAGCCGGCGGCGGCTGCTTTTGATATGAGCATATTTTTAATGTCTTCGTCTATTGCCGGTGTTCTGGCTAGTATCCAGAGATAAGATTTGTTCGGGCCGCAAACAAGCGCATATTGATAATCTTCGTGATCAAGCACGAAAATTATATAAGAACCGTAAAATGGACCGAAAAAAGAAACCTTCAGGTGCCCTTGATCCGTTTTATGCACAAAATATGCTTTTCCTGTGGCCTCTTTCCAGGTGTTTTCTTTGGGCGAATAGCCGCGGTTTAATACTCTGACGCTGCCGTCGTCGCGCAAATGATAATCCGCTGTTACTTTGGTCAAACTCCGTTCAAATGAGTGATCCAGCCGCGCAATTTCGTGCCACCTTCCGAGGTATTTCCCCAGGTCGAAGTTATCGACAGGTTTAACGTTATCAGGTATTCCGGTACACCCGGCAACGCATACGCACAGCAGGGCCAGGAAAAAATTTTTCATTTTATATTCCTTTCCCGTGTTTCGCACTTCACCGGAAATTCCCTTTGCGGAAATTAGGAAGATGCCCGGAACGGAGAACCCGTGCAAAAAGCACGGTGTGCAGGTTGGAGAAGTCGTTTCCGCCGGGCAATTTCCTCGACGGCAGAAAATAACGCCGAGCAAAGAGAGCTGGATATACTTCTCGTCTCTCTTTGCTCAATGTTGTTTTTGTGTCAGTTACATTGCTCCCCGCTGCTTAATTAAGCTTTTGGTTAATCAACTTTCTTAAACATTTTTCCTTTGGCGCCGCAGACCGGGCAGATCTCCGGAGCTTCCTTTTCTGATGTATAGCCGCAGACCGGGCATACATAGTAGCTGGCGGCTTCTTTTGCACTTTCCAAACTATCAAGAACCTTCTGATAGAGACCGGCGTGAATTTTTTCCACTTCGTTGGCAAAGTGGAAAGATCGCTCCGCTTCTTTGTGTCCTTCCACTTTGGCGGTGGCGATCATTTCCGGGTACATTGTTTTGAATTCATGAGTTTCTCCGGTTATTGCTTCCTGCAGGTTTTCTTTGGTGGAACGAATTCCTTTTAGCGCCCGTAAATGGGCGTGGGCATGAACTGTTTCGGCTTCCGCGGCCGCACGGAATAATTTTGCCGCCTGCGGATAGCCTTCCTGCTCGGCTTTGGCGGCAAAAGCCAGATATTTTCTGTTTGCCTGTGATTCTCCGGCAAAAGCTTCTTTCAACGCATCTTCTGTCTTGGACATAATTTTCTCCTTTGAGTGTTTTATGTTCTCTAATTAGCATAAGTTCGCTGATTGTTCAGCAGAATTCGGCGGCTCCTCATAAGCCGGGGGCAGTGGCTTGTTTCATCATAATGATGAATGAAGCGTTTTGACGGCGGGTCGCCGGGGTTAGCTAAGAATCAAAAAAATGCGGTACTGGTGATATAATTTAAAGAATGGCTTGTCATGACAATTATCTTGAAAGAATCGGTACCTTAATTTAAAATAAGACCGCAGCGCGGTATCGTTAAACTTTAATGTGTACTTGGAGAACGCAAAATGAAAAAATCATTGGTTATTATTGCCCTGATGGCGGCAATTCTTCTTAACGCGTGCAGTCAGGTTGTTTATCGTATCAACCCCGCTTCGCCGCCACTTATGGATTTGCAGGAATCAAAAGATGCCCTTGAACTGTCGCTTTCTCTGGCAGAGAAATTGGATGACGTGGAGAGTATAACCCTGGAAGGTGATGAAGTGGTTGCATCGCTTAGGGATAAGAGAATTTATGCATTCAGAAAGTACGGCTACAATGCATTCCCGGAGGAAGTAATAAAACAGGGAAAGTACTTTGTCGTTACCCTTGCGGACACAGAAGTAGCCCATAGAGGCGGCGCGGCTAAACATTTTTATTTTAAGACGGAAAAAGATGCCCGGACATTTGTGGATGCCGCCTATGTTCTCCGCAATAAGCAGTCCGCCTATCAGAGCGTGAAGGGTGATAAGCCTTCTATTGCCGCGAAGCAAAAACCGGTGCCACCATCTTCAGTTAAGAATGATCAGCCGGTCATTGAAATCCTTGCGCCGGATTCCGCTTCCGCATTAGCGCAGTCACGGATTACCATAAACGGCGTAGCGAAAAGCAAATCTGGCATCGCGGAAGTTTTCGTGAACGGCCAGCCGGCGGCGCTTGCGGAAAACGGCCAATTTACAGCGGATGTCCTGCTGAAAGTCGGTCGTAACGAAATTACTGTTACAGCGCTCGATATTCATAACAATCAGACGGAAAAACAGTTGGTCCTTAATCGCGAAAAAGGATCCGCGGTAAAAAGTATGGGGCCTGTTTTGGCGGAAAAAACAAAAGCGGATATACCAAAAATTACGATTATTTCCCCGGATGCGACCCGTGCGGTTGCGGTTGTCGCGAAGCAGATTTCCTTAATCGTTACCGGTGCGGTGGAAAGTAAGGCGGGACTGGTTGATGTCCTGGTCAATGGTCAGCAGGCGGAACTTGATGAAAAGGGGAATTTTTCGGCGGAGATTCTTCTGAAAGTTGGTTATAATGAAATCGTTGTCAAAGCCAACGATATTTTCCGGAATCAGGCCGTAAAAAAGTTCGCCGTTAATCGTTCTGCGGGGCAAGTTGCCTCCGTAAAGAATGACATCTCCCCAACGGATAATTCTTTTCAGTCTGCCAAGTATTATGCTTTAATTATTGCCGTGCAAAATTATGAAAGCCCGGAAATCAGCGCGCTTGATTATCCGATATTCGATGCCAAGCTCCTGCAGGAAACTTTAGTCAACAATTATACCTTCGACAGAGAGAATATTAAATTTCTCCAGAATCCGGATCGCCGGACAATCTATAAAACGCTCCAGGATTTAAAGTACAAGGTGAAGGAGAAAGACAACCTGCTGATTTTCTATGCCGGCCACGGTTACTGGCTGAATGATATGAAGGAGGGCTTCTGGTTGCCCCGGGATGCCGCCGGGATTAACGATCCTTCCGACTGGATTCCCAACAGTACCATCAGAAATTACATTAAATCCATAAAAGCGAAACATGTTCTCCTGATTGCCGATGCCTGTTTCAGCGGGGGAATTTTTAAAACCAGGGATCTTCGTCCGCAGCAGGAAGTCAGCGTAGAAAAAATTTATGATCTGCCCAGCAGAAAAGCCATCACCAGCGGTTCATTGAAGACGGTTCCGGACCGCAGCGTATTTCTGGAATATCTTTTAAAAAGATTGAAGGAAAACAGGGAAACTTATCTGGACACCCAGAAACTTTTTTCTCTGCTGCGGGATGCCGTCATAAACAACAGTCCGACCAATCAGACACCGCTTTACGGGGCGATAGCGGAAGTAGGGGATGAAGGCGGCGATTTTATTTTCATAAAAAGGTAGCGTGATCATGTCCTATCCTGTCCGGTTCCGGGCCCGAGCCAGCCGGGCGGGACGTTTCCGTTATTTGAACGGGGATTTCCCCTAGTTTGTCTTGAGCGGGATAAATTTAGGCGGCAGCGGTGCATGCCCCATCGCGGCGAGGGCGTGTTCCATGGTCTGCATCCGGGGAAGCACCATTTGCTTGGATGTCCCGAAGGCGAGGCATTTGCCTGCGCTGTCGATAACGGACGCTTCGGCGATGCAGATGCTTTTTCCAGCCTTGATGCGCTTCCCTTCAACCGAGAGGCGCCCTTCTTTTACCGGGGCCAGATTATCCACTTTTACGTCGAGGGAAATTAGACCGGCGTTTTCTTCGATGTCGGAATAGACTGCCCAGTAAGCGGCGGAATCGATGAGGGATGAGTAAACACCGCCGTGAATACCGCCGAAAGTGTTTAAATGTTTATCGGCGATGTCCATTTCGATTTTTGAAAAACCTATACCTATTGTGCGGACTTTCATCGCCAATAAGCGAAAATAGGGGCTTCTGTTTACTAATTCGATAACTTCTTTAATATGATCGGGATTCAATGTTTTCAAAATATCTGCTCCTTGTTGCATGGCCGGATTAGCAATAATTAAAAAATTGTCCTGCATCAGTTGCGAAACGAATAATCATGTTGCGCATCTGCTGTCAAGAAACAACTGCCGCGAGCATCATGGGTCGGTTTCCTGCGGCTTGCCGTTTCCCGGAGCCGGCTGCGGTTCAAACATTTTTTGCGGGTCGCCGGTGGCTGCGGGAAAAAGTTTTTGCTCTGGAATCGCCAGAATTGTTTACGGTCATCCGCGGGGTGCGTTGATCTCAAGATGTGAGGAATTATCAGAAAGTAATAATTCCGCATGTGTCAGGGAAAAAGAGGTTTGGAGCTGGCAAAATCGCAGGAGAAAAGTGTACAGCCCGCTCACCTATTATTTTCGCCGGCCTTTGCTAAGGCATATTTTGCCAGCGGCGGCGTTACCAGCATATTAATGAGCGTCGAGAGGATGATTGCGTTTAATATTATAATGCCGAAAGATGGTAAAGCTTCCTTGGCGATAAAAGCCAGTCCGAGCGACAGTCCGGCTTTGGGCAGGAGCAGCATACCGGGATATTTCCTTAGCTCGTCCGGGGCATTCACGATCCGTGCACCAAAACTTGCGCCCAAATACTTACCTGTTTTACGCCCGAACATGACCAGAATTGTTAAAATCAGGGAAGCGCCTATCGCCTGAAAATCGATGTTCATGCCGTTGAGAACAAAAAACAACAGGAAGGGCACGTCCTCGATTTCTGCCAGGGTGGAGAAGGTCGTTTCATCACCGGCCTTATTGATGACCAGAAAGCCTGCGGTCATGTTGAGGATTATTGATGATAACCCGGCGGCTTCCGCCAGTACAGTTAAGATCAGAATGGCTGCAATCGTTGTGAAAAGAATCAGAAATCTGGTTTTTATAAACCTGGTCATCCAAACGATTAAATAGCCGGAAACAATGCCGGTTATAATGGAGGCCAGGATATGCAGGAGCGGTTCGGCTATTATCATGTAAAGTGTCGTATTCTGGCTGCCGTTAGCCATTGTTTGTGCAAAACCTAAAGCCAGAGAGAATATGATGACTGTAACTACGTCCGTAATGGCAAGGACGGCGAGGACAGTCGTCGTGACATTACCCTTGGCCTTGCACTCATGAATAATGGCGACGATTGCCGCCGGAGCCGAGGAGATAGAAATGGCGCCGATGACGAGAGCCATTGGCAAATAAGTTTTGAGAAAGCTGGCATCCGTGAAACCTACGGCATAAATTCCTAGAAAAATTATCAGCGCAAAGCTTAAAACAAAGGGCATTAATCCCTGAAATATGGTGATCCCCGCGATTTCCTTGCCCAGTTGCTGCAACGCTTCTTTTTTCAGCCCGCCGCCAATCATGTACGATATCATGCCCAGGATGACCGGTGTGATGATATTTAGCACTTCGACCGTATCTTTTTGTATAAGGGAGAGCAGCGAAGGATTAAGAAACAGACCGGCGAGGAGATATCCGGTAATGCGCGGCAGTCCGATTATATGGGAAAGTTTGCCGCTGAGGTAACCAACGACGAGGATTATGCCGAGAGTGATGATTACTTGTATGATAAGATCGTTACCACCGAGCATAAATTAATTTAAACCGGCTCTTCTTTAATTTTTGCTTTTTTAGCGTAAGAAACTTGTTAATGTCAATAGTTAATTAAGGAGATCGGCTAAAATTATCAGGCGGAAACGCTTTCCCGGAAGTTAAAAGAAAAGACTTCCCTCCGGTATTTTTCAAATGATGATTTACCGGAATTGCCGCAGCGCATTCTGGTCGGGACATGTTCTTCGGGGAAAAATAAAGGAGGACAAAATTGTCCTCCTTCTCTTGTAAGCTATCCCGTATAAAGGATATGCGATAAAAATTTCAATTAATTACTATTTTGTTGGCGCGTAGGTTACAGTTACTTGCTCTTTTAAATTGACGGAACCAGCTGTGGCGCCAATATTGATGACATTCTTGCCTTCGGTCAGTTTAACTTCAGCAAGGAACTTGCCGTCCTTAATTTTCACGTCTTCTGAGTTAACGGTAAGCTTTGCCGTTGCACTTTCGGTTCCGGCCACTCTGCCGTTTACCGTTACCGTCGGAGTATTAACGGACGTGTCATTGGCGGGATTGTCCACATACAGAACCAGTGTGCTTGTCCCGTCCAGACATCCGGTTAGGGGCAAAGTCAATAAAAAAAGAGCAAAGATAATCACTGTAAACTTAAAAAACTTATTCATAATAAATTCCTTTCTTAAATTAGTATTTGTTGACGAATGTAAATATATTTTACTGCATAAAATCCCGCTCTCCGAGTGCCACCGTTACCCGATTTGTACCTAGATATCCGGTTGGCCGGACGCCTAATAGGATCTTTAATTCTGTTTCATCCGGGGGATGGCGGGAAAAGAGGGCGGTCCGCGATCGGGATTGGTAATAAGGTCGGTGGAAAAAAGATTAAAAGAAGTTCCCAGAATGTAATCGGTGGAAATTATCTTCATGAAATAAGTAAATGTTGAAATTGGGCCAGTATCAAATTTACATTTGATTTGCGGCTGCGGACCGGGAGCGCTTAGCTTGACGATATACTGTGGGGAACAGATGACGATTTCGTCGTCTCCGCCCCAGCTTTGTTTAATAAAATAAAAGGGGTCTGCAGTGAGCAGAAGGGGAAGCAGGAAGATCAGAAATTTCTGTAACCGGGTTGATCTTAATAATACCATTGGTTCCTCTATAGTCCGCCCGGTCACGGAGAAATTGGTTGCATGATAAAAAGCATTTTGTTACATTCTGAAAAGAGAAATATAATTCATGTAATTTAGTTCATGCATTAATTCAAGACGGTATTGCTTGTCAAGTAAAAGTTGGCGCAAAATACGGTTTATCCCAAGCTCAGTGCTAATACCCCGGAATAAATAATAAAAGCGAGGGCAATAGGTCCTGGAGATTTACAAATAATCATGATGTCATTCTCTGTTTCCCAGCTCCGGTATCCGCAGATTGCCGCCCGGCCAATGAAAATAAAAATCCAAGAGTTATCCGCAAGCGGTCTTATAATGATAATCTGATCGGCACTGAATTGATGCAATGATTATGAAATGCGCTAAATACGGCCATAGTTTTCAAACGGTATAGTGATGGCGCTCATGAAATCGATACAGAAGTAGAAAAATAAGGTTTCGCATTTTTGCTGGCTTTTTTTACAAAGATGTATTTAAAGAAAGGCATATTACAAACAATTATTCCTGACGCTTAAAATAAGCAATAGCTGATTTAAATGGTTAATAAAGAAAACAAACCGGACCGGAAATATCTTCAACCGACATTCTTTTTTGATACCGGCTCCTCTATTGTCAAAGATTTTGTGCGCAACCATGCCGGGGATGGGAGCAAGACAGCGAAGGCGGTGAGACTTTTCCGGGCTGTCCGCGAACTGGTTTATAATCCTTACGACATCCGGTTTATTCCAGAGGAATTCAAGGCGAGCGTCATCCTTGCCAGAGGCGAAGGTTACTGCGTAGCGAAAGCCATTGTTCTGGCAACTGTCGCCAGGGCCACGGGAATACCGTCACGTCTGGGCCTGGCTGACGTGCGTAATCATCTGAGTACCGAAAGGCTGCGCCGGCTCATCAAAACCGACGTTTTCGTCTTTCACGGATATACCGAGCTTTTCCTGAACGGGCAATGGCTGAAGGTTACACCGACCTTCAATACTAGCCTCTGCAAGAGATTTGGTGTTCAACCACTCGAATTTGACGGTTTCGCGGATTGCCTTTTCCATGAATACGATAACCGCGGAAACAAGCATATGGAGTACATCAAGTACCATGGTGTCTTCGCTGATGTGCCGTTTGATCTTATCGTTGCGACGATGCAGGCCAGCTATCCCCATCTTTATGCTACTGAAGGAAAGGTAGTGGGCGGTGATTTCTCCGCAGAGGTCAATAACGAAAAGCATTTAACCGATCCGTTTTCTGCGAAATAGCCGTTTTTGGGCTGGTAATTTTTGTCACAAAAGGCTGCTTTTTTTGGCGAAAATGCGAGCAGCGAAATATTTAACGGCAAGAGTCGTTAGCAGCTGAAGGTGCAACTCGTCGATGCGGAATTTGCCACCGCTGTCCGACCATAAAAATTCCGCAAGGTAACCGAAAGGTAGCTGCTCATGAAAAAATATTTAATAATTATCGGTGGGGCAATTTTGCTGATAATTGTGCTTTTTGTGCTGTGGATTTTCATCCGCCCCGATCGCGGGAGCACCGGTTCCGTAAGCACTCAGTTCCGCTGGTTGGGGCCCAATGATAAAATTGTGGTAGACGGCTTCGATGATCCCAAAGTCCAAGGCGTGGCCTGCCATATTTCCCGCGCGCAAACCGGGGGCATTAAGGGAGCCATCGGCGTTGCCGAGGATACGAGCGACGCCAGTATTTCCTGCCGGCAGATCGGGCCGATTCGCATTCTTGGCGAATTGAAGGATGGCGAGGTCGTTTTTGATGAAAAACGCAGCCTCGTTTTCAAGTCCCTCCAGGTTGTGCGTTTTTTGGATCGGGAGCGCAACGTTCTGGTTTATGTATCCTATAGCGACCGGGTTATTGCCGGCAGTCCGAAGAACAGCATCAGTACGGTGCCAATCATGGGCTGGAAGGCCCCCTGAAAACTGCCGGCTCCGCCGAAAGACCGGTTAAAATATCTATTCCTTCTGCAGCGCCCTGATGAATTCATCCGCTTCGGCGATGGCGGATTCCATTTCGCGGACCAGGTGATCAACATTCGACTGTACTTTAACTACTTCGTTGCCCAAACCGGCGATAGCTCGGGCGTTGAGATTATGTTTCATAAACAGAACCTGATCGCGCAAGGGAACCAGCGCCGGTTCCAGCCTGGCTTCCGCCTTTTTCATGGCCCGGATAAGTTCTGTATATTTTTTCCGGGTGGCATCATATTTTTTCTGACTCGATTTCCTTAATGACGGGTTGGCGTATTGTTTGATTTCTTCGCGCCACTCCTCAAACAGCGCTGTTGAAACATCCTCCACTGCGTTGATGCGATCATGCACTTCTGCGGCTTTTGCTTCGCTTTTTTTCAGGAGAGCATTGAGTTTGTTGTATTCCTTTTCCAGATCACCGCCTTTAAAGTTGACGATGCTTTTGAACTGCTCCAGCGCCGTGACAAACTGCTGCTTTGTTTCATCTTGGGTTTCGCGCGCTTCCTTGACGCGATCCGCCATGATATCACGTTTGTGGATGCCCACTTTTTCCATGGTGCTATAGTACATGCTGCTGCAACCGGTCAGCCCGAGAATAACCAGGGTAATTATGAAAGATCTAAATTTCATGGGAATATCCTTATTTATGCAGGTATAAAATAATAGCATTTATCCGCCGGATCGCAGAGAGAAACCGGGGTACGATAGTTAATAGCATATCCGGCATTTTATCAAAATTAAAATTAACAAAAATCGTTAATTTTAAAAAGGAAAAAAATTACATCACTGATTTGAAACAATCTAATTTTGCCAAAATAAAAATATGGAGAGGGATAAACTCCGGGAATTGTCAAACGATGACCATCACAGCTGGCTGCCACGACCCGCTTCGAGAAAAAATACCGGTCAATGCATGAATATTCTTAACAGCGGTTTTTATCGCCGCTCAAAAGACGAGGTTGCATGATTTCCTGGAGTTTGCTCCGGCAGAGCTCAAAATCATCATCGCTTTCTGCTGAGTCCATTTCCATCATTTTACCAAAGTGCAGCTTTACCCGTGCAAATGGCTTCGGCAGCATGAAGCGATCCCAGCTGTTGAAGTACCAGGCGCGATCGGCGCTTGTGTAAAACGGAACAACAACAGCACCGGCGGCTCTGGCCAGCCTTACTATTCCTGCCTTAACGACGCCGGCGGGTCCTCTTGGTCCGTCCAGGATATGACCGGCGAGGCCGGATTGCTTTAGACAGCCGATCATTTCTTTGAGTGCGCGGTTCCCGTCGCGCGATGATGATCCCCGCACGGCATGCCAACCGGTTTTTTCGGCAATGGCGGCAATAATATCACCGTCTTTGCTTTGGCTGATCATCAACGCGGGGCGATAAACAGCAAAATTCTTGAAGTAACGGATGGCCGAGAAGAATTGCTGGTGCCAGCAGCACAGAATGACCCGGCCGCCGTTGTGCATGTACTCAAGCCACGGCTTTTCGTTTTCTATTTGCAGGCGAAATGTCCAACTATATGCACGGATTAGATGATAAAAAGAACCCTGAACCTTGCCGGCCAGTAGATAGCGGTATTTTTTCAATAATATTTCCTTTCTCTATGTGTGAACGAAACGGTTGCCGAGGCAAAAGAATACGGAAGGGGAGCCCCCGCACTTTCTAGGATGCCTGTATCAGCCGGGGATTTACCAACCGGACGTTTTCGTAATAGAGCCTATGGAGATTGTGTCTTTAAGTCAAGACAAATCGTTTGTGCGTCGAAATGTCTTGACTTTCTTGCTTTATGGATATCTTATAAACATGCAATGTAATAGACATCTGTAAATTAGTGCTCCCCTTTGCGGCATAGGGAAAACACACGGCTATTGAAGTCCTGCCCATTACACTGAAGCAGGACTTTTTGTTTTCAGGCGGATGCAATGATGTAATTATCGTTATAAATGATTTTTAGATATGGAGGAATAAAATGGACATTCATATTGTCGAGCCGCTCAATAATTTCGTGAAGCTGCAGGATAAAGGATGGGAAAGCGGTTGGTGGAACTTAGACGAAGATAAGGCTAAAGAACTTGTCGGCGGGGAAATCTATTTTCATAAAAAGCAACAAGAACCGTCTTTTTTTGGGGGAACAATCATGGGGTATCGGATTGAGCAGGATATTCAGTACCAGGGAAGGATTATTTTCACCTTTAAGTATAATGCCGCATGCCGGGATGTTAAGACGGACAAGCATGGCTGGTCTAAAAAGATGAAGATAATAAGTCGGGATTGATTATTTGCTTAAAAAGCTATAAAACCGAACTTCATATTAGAAGCGATTAAAAATTGCCGGCTTTGATGAGATGCAAAGTTATTTGTCCGGTGCTGGGACCCCGGCAATGCAGAATGGTGCCAAGTACCGGTTGCCCAATGTTATCAGATAAATCTTGACAAGCGCTTAAAAAGGTATATTTAAGGTCAGCTTTTTTAAAGCGCTATTAAAAAATACAATGTTAAGGAGGAATTATATGAAACATTTAAAACACTTTATCTTATTTATGATGGTTGCTGCATTGCTTTTGCTGGTCTTCGGCTGTTCCAAGCCTCCTGAAGAAGAGCAAAAGGCCGCCAAGGCGGCCATGGATGCGGCGATAACCGCCGGGGCTGACAAGTATGCCGCTGCGGAATTGGATGCCGCCAAGAAGCTTTTCAGCGCCGCCGAAGCTCAGGTTACCGAAAAGAAGTATAAGGAAGCGAAACAGGGCTTTATAGATGCGAAAGCCGGTTTTGAAAAGGCCGCGGGTGCCGTGGAAGCCGGAAAGAAGGCTGCCGCTGAAGAAGCAACAAAGGCATTAGCTGCCCTGGAAGAATCTTGGAAGACAGTTCAGGATTCCGCGAATAAATTAGCAAAAGCGCTGAAGGACAAGAAGGCGGAATGGGAAGCCGACGCCAAATCCTTTGAAGAAGGTTTGAAAGCCGGTAAAGAGTCTGTTGCGGCTGATCCTACCGCCATCAAAGAAAAAGCCGACGCGCTGAAAGCCATTATTGATAAATGGGATGCAGCTTTCAAAGAAAAAGCGGCCGGTTTGCTCAAAGTGAAAAAATAAAGGCGGGAAATAGAACCGTTTGTTTTTAATCTTTTTCAGTTTCAGGGCGTTCCGTTCATCAGAACGGGACGCCTTTTTTATTGACGGCCCTCCATTGCCCGTTAAGGCGATCAAACCCTAATACGTGCCATTCCCGTCATAAAAATTATTTGTTGTCTGCCGCCGCCGGCTTTTACGAAGTAATTCAACCATTAATGAATTCCTCTTGTCGTCGCGCAGGAAAAGGTGTAAAAGTTACGGTAACAAATGTTATGAAAGGAGTAGCGTTATGATTGATTACCCTAAATACAAAAAAGTATTGTTTTGTACGGATTTTTCGGAAAACGCCGATTGTGCTTTCGAATATGCTTTTGGCATAGCCAAAAGGGATGACAGCACGCTTTATATACTTCATGTTATTGAGCCCATTCCTGAACAATATACGAACATATCGTATTCGGCCATGAATCAGGAAAGTATTGATAAAGCGAAAGAAGCTCTTAAAAAAGGCTGTGAGGACTGCTTTAAAAAACAATACCTGAGCAAGATCAAAGATAAAAGCAAAGTGAAATATTTTGCCCGCATCGGCAACGAAGAAAATGAGATCATCAAGTTTGCCCAAGAGGAAGGGATAAACCTGATCGTGATCGGCACGCACGGCAGGACCGGCTTGAAACACGTGTTCCTTGGCAGCGTCGCCGAAAAAGTGATCAGGCACAGTCCCATTCCGGTTTTCATTATTCCCAGCAAGGACAAGGCATGTGCCGTATAACACGGAGTAATGAAAAAATGTTTATGCTCAATTCTTCCGGATGACGGTGCCGCAGGCTGCGGACACGCATTGCGCGTAAAAAAGGCTTCTGTAAAGAAGCCTTTTTCGTTTGATAATTTGTAAGCTATAAAATGTTCCACCTGTTTATATTAGCGGGCAAAGTACGTTAAGCGAGCCGATCTTCGGAGATGCCAATTTAGGCAAGGCCAAACATTCACCCGGAGCGCCCATTTACGGCCTTACGCGATTTCAATCTTTACCGGAGTGGGATTTTCAATATTGTCTGAAACGGGGCAGCGATGCTCGATTTCTTCTACAAATGCCGCCTTTTCTTCCTTCGTCATTTCGGCGTCGATATTCAATAATACGTTGATGCTCGCAACGCCGGCCCTGTTTTCCTTGCTTTTACCGAGAATAACTTCCGTGTCGAAGGCCCCTGCGATTTTCATGTCTATGCCCTTCAAATTGATGTGCTTTTGTTTGGCGATGATTCTGGCCACGGTGCCAATGCAGCCGGCAAGGGACGTTAGAAGATACTCGATCGGATTCGGCCCTTCGTCGTTTCCACCTCCGGCCTGGGGCTGGTCAACATACAGAGTGTGGTTTCCGGCTTTTACTGCAACGTTGAATTTTTCGCCGAGTTTTGCCTCAATAGATACCGTCTTCATTTTTGCCATGTTATTTTCTCCTGGAAGAATTTTTTTCGATGCCTTGAGTTGGTGGTGCCGGTATAAATCTCATCTTTGGTCCGGTAATGTAGGAAAGATCGGTATGATTGTCAATATAATTTGATTCTAGATCATTATTTGTC
>CAYYBK010000026.1:11666-14673 GCA_964470015.1 uncultured Syntrophales bacterium | reverse complement strand
ACATCGCCAAGAGCATCCTGAATGCCCCCCTGCCGGTGATTGTTTTTGTTTCTCCTTCCGGCGCCCGCGCCGCATCGGCCGGCGTCATTGTTACCACTGCCGCGCATATAGCGGCAATGGCTCCCGGAACTAATATCGGTGCAGCGCATCCTGTGGCGATCGGCATCGGGGGCGGCACGATGGACAAAACCATGTCGAAGAAAGTGGAAAATGACGCTGCTGCTTATGTCCGCAGTATTGCCAAATCCAGAGGGCGCAGCGAAGAATGGGTGGAAAAGGCGGTGCGTAAGAGCGAATCGATTACCGCGGAAGAGGCACTTAAACTGAAGGTTATCGATTATGTCGTACCCGATGTCGAAGCTCTTTTGAAGGCTATCGACCAGAAAGAGGTAAAACTGGCCGGCGGCAAAAAAAAATTATCAACGAAAAATGCGGTAATCAGCAGTAAAAAAACGGGGACGCGCGAAAAAATACTCGCGACGATATCAGACCCCAATATTGCATACATCCTTTTGCTGATTGGCCTGGCGGGACTGTATTTTGAGCTGTCCACACCGGGGGCCATATTGCCGGGGGTTATAGGCGGCATATCGCTCTTGCTGGCTTTTTTCGGTCTGTCCACGCTCCCCGTGAATTACACGGGGATATTGCTGATAATATTCGGCGTAATTTTATTTATTGCGGAAATCAAGGTTATGAGCCATGGAATGCTTACGGTGGGAGGTATAATTTCATTAATCATGGGATCACTGCTTTTATTTGACACGAATGAACCTGCTTTGCGGATTTCCCTGCAGGTTTTAATTGTTGTCATCTGGCTGGCGCTGAAAGCGCAGATGAGAAAACATTTTTCCGGCGTGGAGGCAATGATCGGTGCCGAAGCGGAGGCTGTGACGGAAATTGCCAATGAAGGGAAAATATTTTTTAAGGGAGAATACTGGAAGGCAAACAGTGCAAGTCCGATCAGCAGGGGCGCGAAGGTCCGGATTGTAAAAGTTGATGGTCTTAACGTAAGCGTCGAAGAAATAAAGAGTTGAAAATATTTTATAAATAAGGAGGAAAATTAAAATGTCTGGAGCTTTTTCTATACCTACACTTGTTGTAATCGTAATGGTGATCATGTTTCTGGCCTCGGCAATCCGTATATTGAATGAATACGAAAGGGCGGTTATTTTTCGCCTGGGAAGAATCAGGGACGTCAAGGGGCCCGGGTTGATCATTATCATACCCGGTATCGATAAAGTGGTTAAAGTGGATATGCGGACGATTACGATGGATGTTCCTCCCCAGGACGTTATTACGAAGGATAATGTGTCCATTAAAGTCAATGCTGTTGTGTATTTCCGTGTTATCGACGCCAATGCTGCAGTTATCGGTGTTGAAAATTATCTTTATGCCACATCGCAGCTCGCCCAGACTACGTTGCGGAGTGTCTGCGGGCAGGTGGAGCTGGATGAAATTCTTTCCGAGAGAGAGAAGATTAATATGAATCTGCAGGCAATACTGGACCGCAGCACGGATCCCTGGGGAATCAAAGTCTCGCTGGTGGAAGTAAAACATATTGATTTGCCGGAGGAGATGAAACGAGCGATGGCGAAACAGGCTGAAGCGGAAAGAGAAAGAAGGGCGAAAGTAATCAATGCGGAAGGCGAATTCCAGGCCGCCCAAAAACTCATCGAAGCCGCATCTTTAATGGAAACTCAGCCGATGTCGCTGCAGCTGCGTTACCTGCAAACGCTGAATCAGATCGCTTCCGAAAACAATTCGACAACGGTATTTCCGATTCCGATTGATTTGTTTAAACCGTTTTTAAAACTGGCGGAAAAAATGTAATGGCGGCGGGAACAAAAACCGTGTTCGTAAACAATCTTAAGGGAACAAGTCATTGCGGAAGGAGAATATAATGGCCCGCGAAACGCGTAATATAATTACCGGGGGACTGATTTTAATTGCACTTGGTGTTTTAATCTTCGTTGCTAAAACGACGAGTTACGGCTTTGGTCAGACCTGGCCGATTTTACTTATCGTCATCGGAATCAGTACTTTATTTCAGAAAGTAACCGACGCCGGCGGCTGGTTTATTACCGTTATCGGCATCATTTTTTTGTTTATGGAAATTTACGGTCTGGAATTGTCCAAATATTCTCAATATATTTTCCCCGTCGTACTGATACTGCTGGGGATTTATGTCCTGTTAAAGCGTCGTAAACGCAATTGATACCGTTAGCGGCAGTTCACGGCGAACAAGAGAAAGACCAGATTGTCCGTTTATGTCCGTCCGATCCAGTAAAATTCTTGTCATTACCGATTTCGACGGTACCGTTTCCACGGTGGACCTGGGTAATCAGATTATCAAGAAATTCGCCACGACTGATTTGAACGATATCGAAAGAGCATATGCCAAGGGAACAATAGGGTCGCGTGCTGCGTATGAGCAAATTATGAAAAGAATCAAAGGCAGCAGGGAAAAAATGCTCGCTCATGTTTTGGACGTTGAAAAGATTGATCCCTATTTCCCTGCATTTTGCTCTTTGAGCAGGGATAAGGGCATCGATATAAAAATAGTGTCGGACGGGTTGGATTTTTATATTGAAGCGGTTTTGCAGAAGTACAATCTTGCCGGAATTGAGTATTACGCCAATTCTGCGGTCTTTGGCGCGGATAATTCTTTTTCCATTCAATTCCCCGGCAGGAACGATTTTTGCGGCCGCTGCGGAACGTGCAAGAGCCGGATTCTGAATTCGTATCGGTTGATCTACGATGAAATTATCTATGTGGGCGACAGTTATTCCGATTTCTGCCCGTCGCGGTATGCCGATATGGTATTTGCGAAGAAGATTCTTTTCCAGCGGTGCGAGCAGGAAGGCACTCCCTGTCTTCAATTTGATGATTTTAGCGAAATAAATGCGTATCTGGCAGAAAACTATTAAAAGATAATGATCGGAAAGAGGCCCAGCAATGTCCATATCAAAAAAAATTAAAGCGTCCATCTCCCAGTCGTCCATGA
>CAYYBK010000026.1:0-11656 GCA_964470015.1 uncultured Syntrophales bacterium | reverse complement strand
GAAAATGTTTGAAGAAGGCATTATCCTGAAAAAAAAATACGGTGCGGATAAGGTATACGATTTCAGCCTGGGAAATCCCAATGTGGAACCGCCTGATGCATTCAAGCGCGAGTTGATTAATCTGGCCGGTCAGCAAATACCGCTGAAGCACGGTTATACACCCAATGCCGGTTATGCGGAAACGCGGCAGGCTATTGCCTGCAAACTGAGTAAAACAACAGGCCTGAATATCCCCCCCGATCACGTTGTCATGTCTTGCGGCGCTGGGGGGGCACTGAATGTAATTCTTAAGGCGCTTCTTGATCCACAGGATGAAGTTATTGTCTTAAAGCCGTTTTTTGTGGAATATCCATTTTATATCGAAAATTTCGGCGGAGTAGTGAAGTATGCGGCTACCAAACCTGATTTTTCACTGGATATTGATGCTGTCGAAAAGGCGATAAATGGAAATACAAAAGCACTGATTGTCAACTCGCCTAATAATCCCACCGGCAAGGTTTACAGCGCGGAGGATATTAACTCCTTGTCCCGCCTGCTTACGGAAAAAGGCAAGGCATTGGGAACAACCATTTATCTTATTTCGGACGAGCCGTATGCGGAAATAGTTTTTGACGGCGTTACCGTGCCCAGTGTTTTAAAGGCATACTCTAACAGCATTGTCGCTTATTCATATTCCAAAACGCTGTCGTTGCCGGGTGAAAGGATCGGTTATATTGCGATCGGTCCGTCCATTTGCGAATCAGGTGATTTAATCAACGCCCTGATTTTGTGTACGCGAATTCTCGGATTTGTTCACGCTCCGGCGCTGATGCAGCGGATAGTCGTCGGGCTGCAGGATGCGACGGTTGATGTAAAAGTATACCAAAAAAAACGCGATCTGCTGTGCGCCGGACTGCGGCAAGCCGGCTATCGGTTTGAAGAACCGCAGGGAGCATTTTATCTGTTCCCTGAAAGTCCGCTTCCCGATGATGTGGCGTTCGTCAGAATGCTGCTGGAGAAAAACATTCTGGTTGTTCCCGGCAGCGGTTTCGGCGGCCCCGGTTACTTCCGGATCGCCTTTTGCGTTGACGATGCAACGATTATTAATTCTCTGGATGGATTTGCCGACACAATCAGGGAATGCAGGTAGCGGCACCTTGGCGGACTGAGATTTAGGGAATTTATGTCCGTATTTCCGGCGGGTTCCCTATTAGAGGAACGCGATACGGAAGTCCGAGAATCCGCCGGTGTATTGCTCTGAGGATGAAGTAACTTTGTTCACACGGGCGGCGGGCGGCCCGGTCTTACACCACACTACCGCTTTATCCACGGCGGCATCTTCGCCTTCAAATACGGCTTCTACGCCGCCGTCGGACGTATTGCGCACCCAGCCGGTTAGCTTTAGCTCCGCGGCCATACGCCTTGTTGCTCCCCGGAAATTCACTCCCTGCACAATGCCGCTGATATGAACCCGGATTCTCTTCATGAAGCCATGCTCCCGCACTTTTGCCATCTTGCTGGTTGCGGAAAAGAGCTGCGAATTACCTGCCGATCATTTTTAAAAATTCTTCTTCGCTGATGATTGTGATGCCCAATGATCTGGCTTTAGCCAATTTCGTTCCCGGTTCTACGCCGGCAACGACATAAGTCGTTTTCGCCGTTGCGGTGGAATGCACTGATCCACCCATATTTTCCACAAGCGCTTTGGCTTCATTACGGGGCAAAGAACCGAGCGCTCCCGTAAAAACAAATGATTTCCCCTGCAAAGGAGAATCTTTTGCCGTTGGTTCGGCTCTTTGCGGAACAACGCCTGCCTTCAGCAATTTTTCCAGAACCAGCCTGTTTTTCGGTTCGTGGAAAAACTGCGTGACACTGGCTGCGATTTCCGGGCCGATTTCATGAACAGCCTTTAAATCATCAGTTCTTGCGGTCATTAAATTTTCAATGCTGGTGAATTCCCGGGCCAATATTTTGGAAATATGCTCGCCGACATTCCTGATGCCCAGTGCAAAGATGAACTTATCGAGCGGCGGATTTTTGGCGTGTTCCAAGGAGTTGAGCAGATTTTGGGCTGATTTTTCTCCGTGCCGGTCAAGGGTCGACAATTTATCTCTCGTCAGGTAGAAAAGGTCGGCCGGATCCTGAATTAATTTTGCATCAAAAAGCTGTGCCGATATTTTTTCGCCCAGACCTTCGATGTCGAACCCGCTGCGGGAGGCAAAGTGTGTGATGTGTTCTTTCAACTGTGCCGGACAGGCCAGATTAATACAACGGTGAGCCGCTTCGCCTTCCGGCCTGATTACTTCCGCATTGCACTCCGGGCAACGGCCGGGCATCTGGAATTTCTTTTCCGTACCCGTTCTTTGGGTTGATACTACCTTGACCACTTCCGGGATTACGTCTCCCGCGCGTTGAATAATGACCGTATCGCCGATGCGGATGTCTTTTTTCGAAATCTCGTCTTCGTTATGCAAAGTGGCGCGGCTCACAAGAACACCTCCGACGCTGACCGGCTGCATAATGGCAACGGGAGTCAAAATGCCGGTTCTTCCGACCTGAACGACGATGTCTCTGATGACTGTTGTAGCTTGGGTGGGTGGAAATTTGCAGGCCAGTGCCCAGCGCGGATTGCGGGAAACGTTGCCCAGTGTCTCCTGCAGCATGATGTCATCGACTTTAATAACAACCCCGTCAATTTCATAAGGAAGCGTTTTCCGCAGATTGCCGATTTGTTCAAAATAAGCCAGGCATGATTTTATGTCCTTTGCCTGCTGTACCAGGGGATTCACGGGGAATCCCCATCCTTTGAGTGCCTGCAGTACCTCCCAGTGGCTTGAAAATTTGATACCCCGTGCGTCTGCTACGGCGTATAGAAAAATCTTTAAGGGACGGCGTGCTGTTATCTTCGGATCAAGCTGGCGTAATGAGCCCGCGGCGGCATTGCGCGGATTGGCAAAAGGCTCTTCGCCGGCAGTCAGCCTCCGGCTGTTTAACCTGCGCAGCGATTCGATTTCCATGTAAACTTCGCCGCGAATTTCGACAAAAGACGGCACGGCAATGGACGAATCGTTTTTAATTTTTAAAGGCAGGACGGATATGGTTTTGAGGTTCCGCGTTACATCTTCCCCGATAGTACCGTCACCGCGTGTGGCGCCGCTGGTGAAAAAGCCGTTTTCGTAGATGAGATTTACGGCGAGTCCGTCCAGCTTTGGCTCGACGACATAGGAAACATGGTCGGTTGCGGCAAGTTTTTTGATGCGGAGATCGAAATCCGCTATTTCACCGGCGGAAAAGGCGTTGGCCAGGCTCAGCATCGGGGAAGGGTGGACAAAGGAAGAAAATTTAGCCAGCGGCGCAGCCCCGACACGCTGCGTGGGGGAGGAAACGATGTTCTCATCGGGATATTCCGCTTCCAGCGCCTGCAATTCGCGCAGCATAAGATCGTATTCAATGTCGGAAATTTCCGGATTGTCCTGCTGATAGTAACGATTATTATGGTATGTGATGATTCTTCTTAGCTCAGCTATTCTTGCAGCGGCGGCTTCTTTATTCATTACTTGACCAATTTCAAACTTGGTTTAGCGTGAGGTTTTTTCGGCGCCGGATTATTTTGTGCCTGCTTGTTCAATAAATTTTCATTAAAAATGGCATTTTTGACGATCACCGCATTGATTATGGAAAAAATAATGACGGATTTTTCCCACTCCGGAGTGAAGGAAAAATGTTCCATTTTTGACTTGTATTTATCGCCGAGCCGGCTAAGCGAAGCCTCATCGATGTGCAGAATGGGTTCCGCAATTTTATTCAGAGAATTTTCAATAGTATTCATGGAGTGCATATAACGTTAGTTTGTTTTAAAGTCAAATTAAAAGCTTTTTCCGAGCGGGTAAAGGTTCAAATAAAACTTGTGTTTTTTAATCGTTGCCGTTAATAAACTGCCAAGGATTATGGAAGTGAAAAAAATTAAAATCGGCGTTATTTCGGACACGCATCAGTCCGGTTATGACGAAGGGCTGAAAAAGCTTGCCGATGATTATTTCAGCGATGTGAATTTTATTATTCATGCCGGCGACCTGGTTGATTTGGGTGTTTTGGATGTATTTGCCGGCAGGGAGGTCAAGGCGGTTTGCGGCAATATGGATTATCCTTCCGTCAGAGAAAAATTGCCCGAGCAGTTATTCTTTGCCGCAGGCGGCTTTAACTTCGGAGTTATTCACGGGTGGGGTGCTCCCTGGGGCATTGAGGAAAAAATATTGGCAAAAACCGGCCGGCGGGATTGCATAATTTACGGTCATACACACAGCCCGGTGTGCCGTGAAAATGACGGTGTTCTTTTTTTCAATCCCGGATCGCCGACGGATAAGCGTTTCGCGCCTCATCGGTCGATTGGGATATTAGAAATTGACAAAGGAGTATCGGGTAGGATAATTACGTTTTAATTCTTTAAAGAGTTGGTTTTTTATGGATACAATATTTGCACCGTGGCGGATGGAATACATTAAAAGTGAAAAGCCTGCGGGCTGCGTATTTTGCAAATGTTCAGTCCGCTGCGATGATTATGTGGTCTATGAAGGGAAATCCGTTTACGTGATGATCAACAAATATCCCTACGTCAGCGGTCATTTGATGATCATTCCCGTACGGCATACGGGGAAAATTGAAGATTTAACCGCAGAAGAAAGGACGGAAGTATTCTCCCTGCTGGATACGACGGTGAGAGTTCTCAAGGAAACAATGAATCCGGACGGCTTCAATATCGGCATGAACATCGGCAAAGCGGCCGGTGCAGGCATCGAGGAGCATATTCACGTGCATGTCATTCCGCGCTGGGAGGGTGATACAAACTTCATGAGTGTCGTAAATGATGTCAGAGTCATACCGGAGGATGTACAGACAACGGCAGCCAGACTTGCTCCTCTTTTTATGAAATATCATCAAAAGGATTAACGGGATGAAAATCGTATCTTTAATTTTACTGATAATTTTTGCTTTTTTTATCGTCACTTTTTCGCTGGAAAACGCGTCACCGGTTTATATTAAATATTACAGTTTTTTTAACATGGTTTTGCCCATATACATGCTTCTTTTTATCTCTCTGCTGATCGGCGTAATAATTACCGGGTTTCTTGGCATTGTAGAGAGATTTCGCTTGAACCGCACCATCAGCCGTCTCAACAGAACAATCCGCGATTTACGTAAAGAACTGCGTACTAACGAAGCTCCCCCGATTATTGAGCAGCAAAAAACACCGCCGGAAGATTAATGGCAGTATCCCGCAAATATTTAACCGATGCCTCTCTGGCAAAACTGGCCAAATGGCTTCGTCTGCTCGGTTATGACACGGTTGTTTTTCCCGGAAAAGCCGGCCGGAAAATGCTGCAGCTGGCTTATGCCGAAAAAAGAATTGTTCTTACCAGGAGATGGGATATGCTGGAGCGCCAGTTTGCGGGAGAGTTGTGCTTTATTGCTGGGCAAGATATCGCAAGTCAGCTCAAAGACGTGATCCGAAGATATTCTCTTAAAATGGATAATCAAGAAATATTCAGTATTTGTCTTATGTGTAATGAAAAATTGTTCCCGGTGCGGAAGGAAGAAGTGCGCGATTCAGTACCTACCCATGTTTTCGCCAACTGCAATGAATATAATAAATGCCCGCGCTGCCAGAGTATTTATTGGGCGGGAACCCATCAGCGCAATGCTTTGCAATTTCTGAAAACGTTATTCGGCGGACCAAAGTAAGCAATATTAATAACGCATGCCGGTATTTATCTGAATCATTGTGCGCGGGCCCATCAACCTGCACCGCTGCATTCGGCCGTATCGCCTTTAATTTTCTTCATGGCATGCTTCAAGGCGGGTAATACTACACCCAGGTTTTCCCTCGCTCCCGCGGGGCTGCCCGGCAGGTTCAAAATGAGCGTGCTGTTTCTTATTCCGGCAATCGCTCTGGAAATCATGGCATAAGGAGTGATGAGCAGGCTTCCCTGCCGCATCGCCTCGGCCATTCCCGGGATTTGTCTGTCGATTACCTCGCTGGTTGCATCGGGCGTTACATCGCGGGGGCTGACACCGGTGCCGCCGGTGGTAATGATTAAATCCAGATTTTCTTCATCCGCCAGACGGATTATCGCCTCTTTAATCCGTTCTTTTTCGTCGGGGATAATCAGCGTACAGTTTATGGCGATACCTTCGCCCCCGAGAATTGCCGCAACCGCCGGGCCGCTCAAATCGTCACGAACACCATGCGAGCTTCTATCGCTGACCGTGATGATTCCGGCGGTGAACATTGGACTATTCTTCTTTATCTTTCTTCGCTTCCGCGATTATTTTTTCCGCGATGTAAGAGGGAACTTCTTCGTAATGGGAATCGGTATACGTAAAGTTTCCTCGTCCGCTGGTCATGGAGCGCAAATCCGGCGCATACTTCAAGATTTCGGCAAGCGGCACCTGTCCTTTGATAATCTGGATAGACCCGTTGGCATCCATTCCCAGAACACGACCGCGCCTGCTGTTGAGATCGCCGATAACATCGCCCATATATTCTTCGGGAACTTCAATGTCGATATTGACTATCGGTTCCAGAAGAACCGGCTGACATTCCATCACACCTTTTTGAAAGGCCAGCGAACCGGCGATTTTAAAGGCCATTTCCGAGGAATCGACCGTGTGATAGGAACCGAATGTCAGGGCTACTTTAAAGTCCACAACGGGATAACCGGCGATAACTCCTTTTGCTGCGGCTTCGACGATGCCTTTTTCGACTGCGGGACGATATTGTCCCGGAATAACGCCGCCGACAATTTTATCCTCAAAAATGAAACCGCCGCCGCGCGGCAAAGGTTCAATGTCGATCCAGCAGTCGCCAAACTGGCCCCGGCCGCCGGATTGTTTCTTGTACTTGCCCTGAACATTGGTTTTCCCTTTGATTGTTTCCTTGTACGGTACTTTCGGCGTATTCAGATTGACTTCCACGCCGAATTTTCTTTTCATTTTTTCAATGGTAACTTCAATGTGCACCTGGCCCATGCCGGAAAGAATCATTTCTTTAGTCTCAACATTGCGGGAAAAAACAATTGTCGGGTCTTCTTCCGTGAGGCGATGGATGGAAGAAGCGATTTTATCCTCGTCGCCGCGTGTTTTCGGCTCTATGGCGAAGGACATGATGGTATGGGGCACGGCGACCTTTTCATATATTATTGACGCCTTTTCCGTACAAAGCGTATCGCCGGTAACAGTTTCCTTCAGTTTCGCCACCGCGGCGATGTCACCTGGTACCAGTGTTTCCGTCTGTTTTTGATTTTTCCCCTCCAGGAAGAAGATGTGTCCGAATTTTTCGGTTATCTTTTTCGTGGAGTTATAGACGGTGGAGTCGGCATTCAGTTTGCCGGAGTAAACACGGAATAAAGTCAGTCTGCCGGCATAAGGATCGGCAATGGTTTTAAAGACAATTGCGGAAAAAGGAGCATCTTCCGCCGGCGGCCTTTCCTCAACGTTGCCGGTTCCCGGTTTTTTGCCTTTCATCGGCGGGCAGTCGGTGGGCGAGCGGAAGGCCGCTGCCACGATGTCCAAAAGCATAGAAACGCCGATGCCTTTTACTGCCGATCCGCAGATGAGCGGAATAAGGTTGCCGGAAGCGACGCCTTTTTTCAGTCCTGATTTGAGATCATCCATGCTAAGCTCGCCCGCTTCCAGATATTTATTCATCAGTTCGTCGTCGGCTTCGGCAATATCTTCGACCATGGTATCGCGGTACATTTTTGCTTCTTCCATCATTGCGGCGGGAATGTCGCCGGCTTTGCCTTTCCCTTTGTTATCGCTGAACGAATAAGCTTTAAAATCAACCAAATCAACAATACCGCTGAATTTATCTTCGGCTCCGATCGGCAGGCAAATGGGCGTCACCTTTTTCTTGAGCTTATTTTTTATGCTGTCCAGAACTTTACTGAAGTCGGCGCGCTCCCGATCCATTCTGTTGATAAAAATTGCGCGGGGCAGGCCTACTTCGTCGGCGAACTCCCATACCTTCTGCGTCTGAAATTCCACGCCGCCTACGGCATCGATAACCACGACGGCATTGTCAACTACGCTGAGGGAACATTTTATATCGTAAGCGAAATTCGAATCGCCCGGGGTGTCAATAAAATTAATTTTGTGTTTGTCCCATTCGATGAAATTAGCTGCAGAACTTATTGAAACGCGGCGTTTTTGTTCTTCGGGTTCGAAATCCATAACGGATGTGCCGTCATCAACGCGGCCGAGCCGCTCGCTTTTGCCGGCAACGAATAAAAATGATTCACACAGGGAAGTTTTGCCCGTGCTGCCGTGACCGATGACGGCCAGATTTCTCAGGGATTTGGATTCGTATTTTGCCATGAGGACTCCTTTCGATATCTCAATAATATCAAGGTAAATCAGCTTGATTTGAATGCGCGCTTGTTTAACCCATCCGGCAGGTAAAAGCAAGCAATTTTCGCAGCCTGTCTGAACGGGCCGGGGGCTGGACGGGAGGCATCTTCATTATGCGCAGGTCTTTCTGTTGCGTTTGCGGGCGGGGAATGGCAAAAATTATCGGATATTTAACGCGGCCGGCCGCCGCTGTTCCGCCGGCGAAAGAACACATTATTTTATTTGCAGGCTTCTCGCCCCCAGACGCATCGGATAAATGACGGCAAATGAACAAAGTAAAAATGCGATCGTAAAAGATCCGATAAGCCAGGCAATTTGCCAGATGGCCACGCTTTGGTTGCGCATGCCGGCCATCAAGATATAGTAAACCGGTCCGGCTTCCAGTATTATCACTATTGCGATTAAGGTAAAGCAGAGGATCATGAAAAGCATGCCCCCGAAGCTTGTCACGACCTGGGCCGGGTTTTCGGATTTGAAATCCGGATAAACCGCACCCAGTCCGATACCCAGGGCCACCAGGGCAGGTACAAGACAAAATATGGTGACGATAGACAAGACCATCATGAAAACTGAGACCTGCAGGAGCAGATTGGAGGCGATAATCAGAATCTCTGCCATGACGATCAGCGGGAAATAATAAACGAAAAATTTGATCCAGAGAAAAGTTTTCGTGGATACCGGCGCCGCCTGGACGATCCAGAAAGCGGTGCTTTCCATACTCACCGCCGGGTAAACGAAGCGGGCGGCAACGGCGGAAAGCACAAATGCGGCCAGGCCCATATTCAGAAAGGAAAACAGATTTTGCAGATAAACTGTTTTTATCGGCGATTTATCAAGCGGCAGAACGGAAAAGTTGTAAAGGTAAATTACAATTAACGCACCCATTAAAAATAATTGCGGCCATTGCGTGGAGTCCCGGAAAAATGTTCGGATTTCTTTTACGGCAAAAGCTTTTGCCGTCAGGGGAAGAAAGTTGAGCAAATTTTCCCAATGAATTTTTCTCTCTCTTCGCGGAGAAAAAAGGCGCTGCGGAGTTGTCTGTGATTTGGAAAATCCGGCAAAATATGTAAATTGCGCAAGGATATCGGCAAGGAAAATCAACATGAACGCACAGCTTCCGGTGAGAGCGATATTGAAAACAGCCGCCATGTATTCATCATGCAGCGCGGCTTTTATGGCATCAGCCAGCCATGTGCTGGGTAAAAGCGGCGCATCGGGTGTTTTCATTGAATTTAAGTAAAGAACGGCGGAGGCGAAGCTGTCGGGGTTAACCAGTTGTTCCGGCCTGGTGAGCCGCAGGGCTAAAACAAGAATCAATACCAGTATCACGCCGAGGATGATCAAAATTGTTCTTATCCGTCCCGCCGGGAGAATTCTCGCACCAAATAAAACCAGAACGGCGCTGATAGTGGAAGTGAGCAGGCACATGGATATCATGGCCGATAAAACGGCGAGATAATAAAAAATACCCGCTTTAAAAATGATGCCGTAGGAAAGGAAAACGGGAAGACTGAAGAGCAGTACCATCCAGGAACTGTCAACCGTGCTGGCAAACCAGCGCGAGATGAAAATATTTCCGGTGGAAACCGGCAGTGCGTGCAGGAGCTGCAGATCGCGGCTCAGATAGAGATGGGAAAGAGAATTGATGATATTGCTGAAAAGCAGCAGGGCGAAAAAAATTGTTACTACCATGGAGAGAAGTTTCATGGCTAGTATGTTGCCGAAGTCCTGAACGCCTTGAAAATAGAGCAGGATACGGTAGCAGATGAGAAACGTACCGGACCAGAAGAGCAGTCCAATGAAAACGAAAACAAGAATCCTTATCCCGAAATTTCTTTTGTTTCCCGGACGCAGATTGTTTAATGCCGAAAGAATTTTTGGTTTTAACAGCAGAAAAATTATTCTCATAAAAACGTATCTTCTTTGATCAGCGTCAGGAATACCTCTTCCAGGGCCGCTGTGCCGAGCTTGGCAATGCTTCTCAATTCATTAACGTTGCCTTCTGCGAGGAGCATCCCTTTATGAATTACTCCAATGCGGTGGCAGAGGTCTTCCGCAATACTCAAAGTGTGGGTGGAAATGAAGATGGTTGTTTGTTTCCGGGCCAGTTCCTTAAAAATATCCTTCACCATGTGCACGGCGGCGGGATCGAGACCGACCATTGGTTCGTCGATAATCAATATTCGCGGATCATGCAGGAGGGCGGAGGCGATAATCAGGCGCTGTTTCATGCCGTGGGAATATGCTTCGATAAGTTCATCGGCCCAATCCCACAGGGCGAACAGGCGCAGCAGTTGCTCCGCCTTTTGCGGGAAATATTCCGGCGGGACTCTGTATAAATCGGCGGAGAAGCGCAAAAACTCCATGCCGGTGAGCTTTTCATAGAGAAACGGTCTGTCCGGTACAAAACCGATCATCATTTTTGCCGCTACGGGATTCCGGGCCATATCCAGTCCGCCGATGATTATATTGCCGGATGTAGGGGGGATGATTCCGCCCATCATGCGGATGGTTGTGGTCTTCCCGGCGCCGTTGGGGCCGATAAAACCGTAAATTTCTCCGGGGGAGACGGAAAGACTGAGTTTATTCACGGCGAGGACGGTTCCATAATCTTTTGTCAGTTCATTTAATTGAATCATTTTCTCTGCTCCAAAATTTCCAGCTTTATTTTACCCATCACACCCAGCAGATCCAATTGTTCGCTGCTTTCGCCGCGAATGAGCCGGATGTGTGTCAGATCAGCCGGAAACTGATTAAACACGGCGTCCGCGGTGATCCAGTTTCCCAGGAAAGCGACATTCCAGGCATGGTAATAAAAACGTCCGCGCAGATAAACCAGGCCCGTTTCTATCTGCGCCGGAATTCCTGCGGTTCTCAACAACGCGGCGACAAGTACCGCGTGCTCATTACAGTCACCTGTTTTATTCTTTAAAACCTCCAGAGCATTCGGTACGGACAAAACGGGCTTCTTATCAATATTGCGATAGACCCAGGTTATTATTTTTCTTAATTTTTGTTCGGCGGAATCAGTACTTTTGATAATTTTATCGACCTGTTCCTTCATTAGCGGGTGATGCGCCTGAACCAGCGGCGTAGCCTGGAGAAAAATTGCAATATGCTGCGGGAAATCAGGGAGCGGAAATTGCAGATTGGATGTCTCTTCCCTGGTAATCGTTAGAATTTCCTGGCGGTAATTTTGCCGGTCGCCGTTAAGATGAAGTAAGCGTCGGCTGATGCCGCTGATTTTAATTTTAAGCAGATTCAATCTCTC
>CAYYBK010000025.1:0-14711 GCA_964470015.1 uncultured Syntrophales bacterium | reverse complement strand
GGCATAGGATGGTTCGGTGCGCTGTCGAATACCGTGATAAATTTCAAAAACATTGGAAGGCTTTTCGGCAAGTCCCGGGGTAATCTGCACTGACCGTTTCCGGTGTACCCCCAGTTCAATTGCCTGTACCGGGCAAACAGACGTACACTGCCCGCAAAGCGTGCATTTTTCCTTATTCCAGAGAACCTGCCAGGGCAGATCTTTGATACTTAATTTAGATGGGGTAATGCATCCCATTGATTCCATTTTTCAATCTCCTGCCTTTCGCGGCGTATCAGAACTGTTTCATATTTCATCGGCTGAAAATCAAGATTGATGTCCCTTTCCGGGATGGCGGTGTCCAAACCGCACATTTCCGATGAAAAAGCAAAAATACCCGGACGGCCGCCGACGACACCAGGCCGTAATTTTTTGGAATCCTGCACCATAAACATAGTCTTATCCGGCAGGCATCCGATAACACAATTAGGACCGTCGATAATCAGCGGCCGGCAGCTTTGTTTTAACCCTCTCAGCCATTGACCTTCCTTATGACGGTCCAGTTCGTCATCTTTCAGGGGAGTAATTATGTGTTTGTACATTTCGATGCCCAATCCCAATTTTTTGTACATATAGTGCAGGATATGTACAAAAACTTCCGAATCCGACTGATAACCGGCGTAGCCGGGAAAATTGCGCGACATAAGGAATTCCCGGATGGGAACGAAAGCGGTATTTTCCCCGTTGGTCATCGTGGCCATCCCCTGAATAAAAAAGGGATGGCAGGCATAGATATCAATAGCATAATTCGTGTTCTGCCGACCCTGGCTTAAAATTGTTCTGGCCTGCAATTCCTTGCGATCCAAGCCCAGGTATGCGGCGACGGCTAAGGGGTCGCCGACTTCCTTTATCATTATTACATCCGGCCAGAAGCTGAAAATCAGCATCGAATTGTCTTTCTCTCCCATTTGGCGGAGTTGCAACTGCACCGTCATCAGGCGAAAATGAATTTCTTCTTCGCTTAAACCTTCCCAGTCCGCCGGATATTCGTAAACACGGATGACGTAGTTGTCTCTTTTGGGTGTGCCGGCCGGCGGAAGTTTGGCCGGCCGGAAAGACATTTTATATTTAACCATGAAATCCAGATCAATCATGTAGCGATCCAGCGACTTGATTCCTTCATTGGAAAAAATTCCGGAAAGAATAGGTTCCCCTTTGAAATGTTCGAAATCGCCGCCCAAATCGGTGAGAAACAGACCGACGCCGGAACCGTCATGCCCCTCTTTCATTACGTCCAGGGCATTTATGGCGATCATCGGTGAAAGCGGATTGTTACTTGTTATGGCAAAAAGCCGACACATATTTTAAATATCCTCCCCCAAACTCTGCGGGCATTGAACTATGCAACATTCGCCGGGAATCTTATTGCTAAAGTCATGCCATATTTCCAATATAAATTTTGTCCTTATATCCGTTCTATGTTGCAAGCTTTTTGAGAATGCGCTGCCCGCTGCTGTCACGTTAAAAAAAGAACATAAATGTAATTTCAATAATCAGTGGGACATTTTTGTACGGTTTATTAAAAATATTGCTTCTCCCTACATGGAATTTATCGGAAATACAGGTTTTTTCCCATGCTGCTTATCACCGGTGCGGCTATTTATCGCGCGGGCTGCCGCGGCCTTTTTTGCGAAACATCTTCGGATCAATTCCCATCTTGCTGATTTTGTATTGAATAATGCGCTTCGTGGTTCCCAGTATTTTAGCTGCTTTTGTCTGATTCCCGCCTGTGTCTTCCAGCGCGTCGATAATCAGCGCTCTTTCTTGAGCCGCGACGATGGAAGAGAGCTTGCTTTGATCTTTTTTCTCGGCATCCCTCTCTTTAACCTGCAGGGAGGGCGGCAGATGTACGCATTCGATGCTGTCGCTGTTGGCAAGCAAAACCGCGCGTTCGATGCAGTTTTCCAGTTCGCGGACATTGCCGGGCCATTTATGGGAAAGAAAAGCCTCGACGGCCGCCGTGGAAATTTTCTTGACATTTTTGCCCATTTCTTTGCTGTACTTGAGGAGGAAATAATCAGCCAGTAGGATGATATCGCTGCCCCGTTCGCGCAGTGCGGGTAAATAAATGGGAAAAACATTCAGCCGGTAAAACAAATCGGCGCGAAAACGGTCCGCCAGAATATCCTGTTCCAAATTCCTGTTGGTTGCCGCGATGATCCGCACGTTTACATTGACCACGCGGGAAGAGCCGAGCGGCTGGAACTTCTTTTCCTGTAATACGCGAAGGAGTTTTACCTGTGCCGAAGCCGAAAGCTCGCCCACTTCATCCAGAAAAATCGTGCCCGCATTGGCTTCTTCGAAACGGCCGCGGCGTTGATGGAGCGCACCGGTGAATGCACCCCGCTCGTGGCCGAATAGTTCACTTTCGATCAGGGTGTCGGGAATCGCCGCGCAATTGACCTGTACCAGCGGGCCGCCGTGCCGGGGGCTGTTCATGTGGATCGCCCGGGCGATCAGTTCCTTGCCGGTGCCCGTTTCGCCTGTAATCAAAACTGTGGTATTGGAATCGGCGACCTGGGCGACTAGGCCGAAAACTTCCTGCATGGGTTTGGAATGACCGATGATATCCAGGGATGGCGCCCGGGTGCTGCCGACAATTTTTCGAAGGCGTCTGTTTTCCTCTTCTAAGGCGCGAATATGGACGGCTTTTGCCATGAGCTCCGCGGCAGCGGAAAGCATGGCCAATTCCTTATCGAGACTTTGCACTTCCTTTGCCACTTTGTCGGCGGACAGAACCCCGACAACGCGATCATCGTAAATAATCGGCACGCAGAGAAAGGCGAGTTCCGATCTGTTCAGATTCCGCCTGGCTCCGGTACGATCTAAAAAATGAGTGGCTTGCCCCAAATTGGCTATGGCCATCGGCCGGCCTGTTTCCGCCACCTTGCCGGTTATGCCTTCGCCGGGCTTATAAGTTACGTCCATTCCTTCAATATTGACGTCATGCGCGATATCCAGCCAGGCTTCTTTTCTTTCCCGATCCAGAAGAGAAATCATCCCGCGTTGCATGCCCAGACGCGAACTCATTTCCTGCAGCACCTGTTCCAGCTGATCGCGCAGATCCTGCGGCTGGGCTAAAATTTTTGCTATCGCATGCAATGTGGCCAGTTCTTCATAGCTGTGAATACTCAAAGCAGTGCGCCTTTCTTCAAGAGAAAAATTTTTATGGGCTTGTTCCTAAATAATCCAAATAACTTCAGTAATATTACTACAAAATTGTTACAATCTCTATAATAAAATTTATTAATGCAATGCTTAATTGCAACCATCGAGCCAAATTTGTAATTATTAATGTCTTTCTCTATAAAAACAAATTATTTACAGAATGGCTGATCGCAAAGCAGATTATTTTACAAAATCCGAAACCCCGTTTGCTTTAATTTCACAGCGGAGTGGAGAAGTAGTGTTGCCCAAGATAATGGAAGAAGTCCAAAGTGTTATTTCGCTGCGGAGGATTGCTCCGCCACGGGGGAAATTTTATATCAGTTGCCGAGATAATTATTTTTTCCCATAGGAAGGATCGATTTTCACCAGCGCCGCCACAACGAATCCGGGGATGGTCGTCAGCAATATCCAGAAATAAAAATTTTTGTATCCCAGCATTTCCTGAATCCAGCCGCTGGCCATCGCTGGCAGCATCATGCCCAGGGCCATAATACCGGTGCCGACGGCATAAAAGACGGTTTTATACTCACCCTGTGAAACCATGATCATGTACATTGTGTAGGCGGTGAAACCGAAGCCGTAGCCGAATTGCTCCAACGCCACGGCGGAACCGATGATCCAGAGATGGTCGGGCTGGATGTGTGAAAGATACACAAAAATAATATCAGGGACATGCATGATGATTACCATCGGCCACAGCCAGAATTTCAATCCGTTCCGGTAAATGACATAACCGCCCAAAAGCCCGCCCAGCATGAGCGCAACGACACCGACCGTTCCGTAGATTATTCCCACTTCCGCGGTGGCTAGACCCAGACCGCCGTTAGCTCTGGCGTCGAGCAGAAAAGGAGCAACCATTTTGACCAATTGTGCTTCGGCAAACCGGTAAAATAGAAAAAAGCAGACGATGATCATTATATCTTTGCGCCGGAAAAACATAGTTAAAATACGGAAATATTCGGTAATCAGACTCCTTCCCTTGTCCCGCGGAGCGTGACGATCGGAAGCGGGATGGGGCAGCACAAAGAAATGGTACAGGCACAAAGCCAGGAAAACTGCCGCGGCAATCAAAAACGTAAGCGACCAGGCGGAGGCAACGGGATAACCGTATTTTTGCAGGAAGCCGGCCATAATGACCAGACCGCCCTTGGAGGCAATGGTCGCCATCCGGTAAAAAACGGTGCGCACACCGACGAATGCCGCCTGCTGCGGTGTATCTAAGCCGAGCATATAAAACCCGTCGGCGGCAATATCATGCGTGGCGGAGGAAAAAGCCATAATCCAGAACATGGCCAGCGTGTATCTTACAAAATCCGTCGCGGGCAATGTTAATGCGACACAAGCGAAGGACGCACCGATCATGAGCTGCATGAAAAGAATCCAGAAGCGCTTGGTCCGGAAAAGATCGACAAAAGGGCTCCAGAGGGGTTTGATTACCCAAGGCAGATAAAGCCAGCTGGTGTAGAGAGCGATTTCCGTATTGGATAAACCGAGATTTTTGTAAAGGACAACGCTGACAGTCATGGCGATCATGTAGGGAATGCCTTCGGCGATGTAAATGGTCGGTACCCAAAGCCAGGGATTTGAGTCCGCATTGCTCTTTCTGCTTTTACAGCTATGGGGCCTGATGTCCGCTGAATCGTTTACTTCCAGCGGCGCTGCCTTGCTGTCGGGTGATGGCTGTGCTCCCGGAGCTGAATCGGCGGTTGTTTTCGGCTTCCAATCCGGCATAGCGAATCCTTATTTTTTGTTTCCTTTTTTCAATTCTTCGTTTAGGAACCAGAACTTAATGCCGTAATAGTTGCAAAGTTCCATGACAAATTTCACTTTTTCCCTGTCGCCGGGCTTACGTTCCAGGATGAAAATAGCAACGGCCGGTTTCCTGCCTGTTTCTTTGGCATAGTGGAGGGCCTGTCCCAGCGCTTCGTGAAAATTATCCAGCTTGTCCACTTCAATGGCGTAATCGTCGCTTAAAAGGTCTACGCGTCCATACTTTACAGGCGCCTCCAGTTTGGCTTTAGAGTTGAAATAAACCTTGTTAAACGCCTCCTGGAAATCCCTTTCGGTGGATAAAACATTCCGCTGCGGCCCGGCACAGGCCGTAGTGATAAAAATCAATGCGGCGGTAAATATAATATATCCGTTCAGCAGCCGGTAATTATTCATACAATTTCTGCAGGCGGGCACCGGAAAAATAATGCGTTAAAATATCGGCGGCACAAAATCCTTTGGCGGCCATTACTGCCGCGCCGATCTGGCATAAACCTACGCCATGCCCCCAGCCGCCGCCGTCCAGGAGGAAACGCGTAATCACGCCGGTTGGGGAATATTCGGGGGAAACAACGAAAGCGCTGCTTAAAAGATGGGTGGGCGAAAGCCAGCGGCGGATTTCCAATTCTTTCCCGACCAGAATGATTCTTTTTGTGCCGGCGATCTGCAGTTTGCTTATTCTGCCGGACGGACCGCGTTTTACCGGGATCAGACTCTGCAGCGTGCCGAAATCGATGCCGGATTTCTTAAAAAGAAGTTCTTCCAATTCTTCCCGGTCGTAGCTTACATGCCAGCGGTAAAAATCGATCGTATCGCGGTCAAAGGTAGGCAGTATTCTGCTTAGCAGTTTTTCGTCCTGAGTATTGCAGTAGGCGGGCGGTTCGTCTTTGAGCCATTTTCTGGCGTCATCTTCTGATTGGACGGGAGGGCAAGAGCAGGCATTATCGGTTATGCTTTGAAGATAAGGAAAGAATTCTTCCTGCCAGGCCGTGGGGAAGATTTCTGTGCGCCCCCCACAGGATTTATAGTAACGGGCATCGCAAATTTTGTTTTCATAAACCAAATAAATGCCGCGTGTTGCCCGGACAGCTTTATTTACATCGGCGGTTGTGATGCCGGTGATGCCCTGATAGCGCTGACAATGGTCATCGGCGCAGACATCGAACAGGAGATGATCGTTGGTATCGCGCCAGCGGATTATTTCTTTATCGTTACAAAAATCGGTGCAAGCCGCAATCGGTGTGTTTTTTCTTTCCAGCATGGCGACGAGCCAGCTGCGCGCGGTAATTGCCTGGGCCTTTAAAAATTCCAGCGGGGCGGCTGCCGACATTTCCGAAGAAACGACCGCCGACAGATAATCTTCCAGCAGGATTTCATTGAGCAGATGAAAAGATGATCCGGCATTGCTGATTAATATTATGTTGCCACGAAAGGTGAGCTGCTTGATCCGTTGCCAGTGGAAGTCAATGCCGATTTTTATATCCAGCGTAAAAGTTGAATGCTTTCCGGCCGTAAGAAAAGTTTCCTTTTCTACGGCGAATTCGTGCCCCGCAACATCATTTAATATAATTTTGCCGGCAATAATCCTTATGTGCTGAACCGCCGCCGCCCTTTGTCCGCCGGGAAGATGAAAAACGCCGTTTAAAATTATTCTCGCTTCCCGACAGTCCTGCAGCAAAGCGACTTTAATCTTGGGTTCACAATCAATCATCGATTATCCACGGCGCAAGTTTAGTAGGTCGTATTTTTATGGGGAAAATATAAAGAAGTCAAGAAAGTAATCCCAAGCGCATTCCCGCGGCTGTTCCGCGTGCTGATCTTACCGTAGCTGCCGGAATTTCTGCTTCGGATTTGCCTGCCACGCCACATTGCGGAGTTCATCCCGCCGCCAGCAAGACAGCATTAGAGAAAATGGTCCCAGAATTCAACATAATGCTTGAATATTATTAATTTATCATGTATGGGAAATTAAAATACTCAGCGGATGGCTTATGACGCATATCTGGCCAATTGGTGGGGGAAAAGGCGGTTCGGGTAAAAGTTTTTTAACTTGTGCCCTGGGGCGACTTTTGGCGGGATTAGGCAAAAAGACTCTTCTGATCGATCTGGATTTGGGTGCGGCAAACCTTCACACTATGCTGGGTGTTCCCTATCCGGCAAAAAGTCTCTCCGATTTCATCAGAAAAAACGTTCCGGTTCTCGAAAATATTATTCTGGAAACCGCCGTTCCCAATCTTTTTATGATCAGCGGAGCCAACGACACACTCGATGTAGCCAATCTTTCTTATGAACAGAAAATAAAAACCGTCCGGGCGATCGCGAAACTCAACTATGAGTGTATTTTGCTTGATCTTGGCGCCGGGACTTCGTTTAATACCCTTGATTTTTTTCTGATTTCCCAGAACGGCATTTTTATAGCAACCCCCGAGCCCACCTCCATTGAAAATGTTTACCGATTGATCCGGGCTATTTATTTCCGCAGGATTCGGCAGTATTTTACGGTGCCCGAATTCAAGGCTCTGGAAGAAAAAGCCATCGCGCACTTTGGACGAGGTGCTTATAATAAGCCCGATTGTATAATGCAGATGGTCAAGAAAATGTCGCCGGAAAAAAGCGCTAAATTGGATAATGATTTTGCCTTATATAAATTTAAGCTTATTCTGAATCAGCTGCATAAACAGGATAACGCGGCACTGGGAGTGCAGATTTGCAAACTGATTGAAAAATATCTCGGACTCCGGGTGGAATTTGCCGGTAATATCTCCTATGATGAGCACGTCCATGATGCCATCTGCCAGCGGGTTTCTTTCCTGGATCGCTATCCCTACACCCGCACAGCGAGCGACTTGCGCGAACTAAGCAAGCAAATTGTTCATTCTTCCGGCGAACAGCTGATGATGAACTATTCCTAGAGATGCCGCCACTGCAGCAACGGCGATAAAACCTCCTCGGGGCCGTCTATGGAAAAAAAATTTGCGCGGATGAATTACTATGAAATGCTGGATTTGAAACCGGAGGCAACTTCTTTTGAAATTCGGCATGCATATAATGTCGCCTTGCAGGTATATCAGGCCGACTCCTTAATTAGTTATTCTTTCTTCTCCCCGGAGGAAAGAGCCGCCATCCTTGTACTTTTGGAAAAAGCTTACCTTACGCTGATTAATGAAAAGAAAAGACAGGATTACGATAACGAACTCATCCGCATGGGCGTTTTCGACGAAACGGTAAGAAACCGCGTGGCGAAGACACCGGTGGGTATTTTTGATATTAATCGGGAACCTGGTGTATCCGGCGCGGCTAAAAACGCCGCTAGCGAATTGCGGGCAAGAGTCGCTGAAAATAAATTTATCGGCGAAATACTTTCTCAGCCGGAATTAAGCGGCGCTGATCTCCGGAAAATTAGAAATGAACTAGCCGTTCCTTTAGAAAATATTTCCCAGCAGACGAAAATACGTATCGATCATCTGATCGGTATTGAAGAAGATAATATGGCAACTCTGCCGGCGGTTGTTTTTCTCAAGGGTTTTATTAAGGCCTATCTCAAATGCCTCAGTCTCGAACCGGTCGATGATATCTGTACAAAGTATATAAATCGCAAAATCGTTGCCGGTAAAAAAGAATGATCCGGCAAAACCTTACCTTCCGTGCCGCAGACGGGATGGAAATATATGTTTATCGCTGGCTGCCGGAAACCGGATTAAAGGCAGCGATGATTATTTCTCACGGTATGGCGGAAACAGCCGGCCGTTATGAGGAATTGGCAGCGGCATTGACGAAATGCGGGTTTGCGGTTTATGCGGCGGATCAGCGCGGTCACGGCCAAACAATCAAAGATCCCGGATACAGCCTGCCAGCAGCCGCTAGCGGAAATACCTTGAACAATGTGCTGAACATGATGCTGGACGACATCCACCGTCTGGCCGGAATTGTCAGGGAAGAAATTCCGGCACGGCCTCTTTTTTTGCTGGGGCACAGCATGGGTTCTTTTCTTGTACAGAGGTATCTGATCCGCTGGGGCGGCGAGTTAAAAGGGGCGATATTGTCGGGGGCGGCCGGTCCGGCAAATCTACTGACGCTGGCCGGCCAATTGATTGCCCGCCTGGAAATTTTACGTATTGGCGGAAAAGGAATAAGCAAAATTCTCTACAAATTGAGCTTCGGCGGCTTTAATAAACAATTTCAGCCCGCCCGCACGGATTTTGACTGGTTGAGCCGCGATAATGCGGAAGTGGACAGATATATTGCCGATCCCTTTTGCGGTGCATTTTTTCCGGCCGCGTTTTTTTACGATCTGTTTAGCTTCTGGCGGCAAATCCACCGTCCCTCTGAATTGCGAAAAATCCCCGGAAATCTGCCGCTGTATTTTTTTTCCGGCACAAGAGACCCTCTGGGTGACAATGGTGGCGGCGTCCGTAAATTAATGGACCTGTACAGAAGATCCGGAATAAAAAAAATAAGCTTCAACCTTTACGAAGGTGGTCGCCATGAAATGCTTCATGAAACAAACAAGGACACTGTCATTGCGGATTTAGTCAAATGGCTCGCCGCGCATTTGTAAATTTTATGCGGGCGGGATCTTTATTGCTCCCCACCTGATCAGCAATAGGGATTGATTCAGCAAGCGGACAAAATAAGCGGAAATATTGACTTCCGCCGTAATTTACTTTAGCCTGACACCTCCAGTATTTAAAAAGTGTATAGATATGGTCATATTTCTTTTAACATTCATATTGCTTTACGGCGGAATTCATGTCTATGCCCTTATCAGGGCGGACAGCATCTTTCATTTTACGGCCGCCGCTAAGGTCATTATTATAGTCGTGCTGCTGATTCTGGTTTTTGTTCCATTCCTGGTGCGCATTGCCGAAGGCCGCCATCTGGAAACACTGGCGCGAACTATTGCCTAGGGGGGATATCTCTGGATGGCCTTCATTTTCATGTTTTTTTTCCTACAAGTGTCTTTTGATATTTTATGTTTTTTCGTCAAATATTTTCCCGGTGGCCGGGCAATCGCCAGGCTGAATGAAATAGCCTGGTGGACTTTGACGTTCCTCGCCATGATTCTTGTTGTCTACGGATTTATCGATGCGGCAAGAGTGAGAGTCGTCAATATTGAAATGCGGACTGATTACGTGCTGCCCGGCGACGGGAAAGTGCGTATCGTGCAAATATCTGATGTCCACGTGGGTTTGATAATTCAGGAAAGAAGGATCAAGCTCGTTCTGGACAAAGTTAAGGAAGCGAATCCCGACATTCTGACTTGCACCGGAGACTTACTGGACGGTGAATTGGATAATGTTCTGCCGCTTGCGGATCTCTTTCATGAGGTAAGACCGCGTTTCGGTAAATATGCAGTTACCGGCAATCACGAATATTATGCCGGTATCGACAGAGCACTGGAATTTACCCGCCGTGCCGGTTTTGAAGTTTTGCGGGATGAAACCAGGCGGGTTGCCGGTATAAATATCATCGGAATCGATGACGTTGCCGGCAGGAAATTCGGTGCGATCAAAGAAAATTCACCGCCGGCCAAATCATTACCGGTAAGCAGTGAAAGCGGATTTATCCTTTTGTTGAAGCATCAGCCGGTGGTAAACGGTCATGATAAATTTGATCTGCAGCTTTCCGGCCATACCCACGCCGGTCAACTTATTCCTTTCCGCCTGTTTACGTGGTTGTTGTTTCCCCAGGATTACGGTTTATATCCGCTCGCGGAAAATAAATTGCTTTATGTCAGTGCCGGTACGGGAACATGGGGGCCGCCGGTGCGTATCTTTGCGCCGCCGGAGATCACCGTGATTGATTTAGTCGGACAAAAAGGCAATTGATCATTTTCGGTTATCATGATAAAAAATTACAACTGATTCAGTAGTGAGATAAAATTATGGTGCGGGAAAAAAATGAAAATGCCGGTCGGGTGCTGACGAAAAAGGGTGCGGCGACCAGGGCGTCCATTTTGGAGGCTGCGCACGAAGTTTTTCGCGATACTGGTTATTATGCCTCTTCCATTTCGGAAATAACGCGACGCGTCGGCGTCTCCCTGGCGACCTTTTATCAGTATTTCAAAAACAAGGAACAGGTTTTCCAGGAACTCAACAATCTCATTGTCGAACGCTTTATGAATAAAGCAGATTCTCTTTCCCTCGCGGGATTGGATTTCGCCGCTCGTTTGAAAAAGATCATTTCTCTGCTTTACGACCATACAAAAAACAATCTGGCCTTTCATCGCATTCTGGGAGAATCCGAACTCATCGATCGTGTTACGCTTGCCTATTATGAGGAGATAGCGCGCTTTTTGCGGAAGTTTCTGCACCGCGAAGCTGCCGCCGGCAACATTAGGGATCTGGACCCTAATATTGTGGCCTATGGTTTAATCGGCATTTGTTATTTCAACTCATTTAAATGGGGAGAGCCGGAAGAATGTTTGACCGAAGAACAAAAGATTGATTTAATGGCCGAATTGATCATGAACGGAATCAACGGCGCCGCCCAGTGGAAGCGGCCCGCTAAATGGGATATTCTTTCCCTGCCCAAGCCCTTACCGCTGCAGGAAGAAATAGAAGAACCGCTGACGAGGGGAGAAAAAACGCGCCAGGCAATATTGCAGGCGGCAGAAAAAGTTTTTGCCAAATATGGCATCAATCGGGCCGGTATTGCCGAAATAACCCGCGAAGCGGGAGTGGCATTAGGCACTTTTTATGTTTACTTTGCCAGCAAAGCGGAATTGGTTAAGGGCTATGTGATGTACGTAAACAGGAATATGCGCTGTGCAATCGAGCGCGTTGCGGCCGCCGTCCCGGACCGCCGCGATGCCGAGAGAGTCGGGGTTATAGTTTTCTTTGATTTTATTCTGCGGCACCGCGAAATTTACCGGATTATTCCGGAGTTCGAGATGATCGATAAGGAAATTTCCCTCTGGTATTATAAAAAAACCGCACAGGGATATATTTCCGGTCTCGAACGGGCAATGAAAAAAGAGGAAGTGCGTCGATACCCACCTGTTTTTTTAGCGCATTCCCTGATGGGAATAACACACTTTATCGGCCTGAAATGGATTATTTGGGCGGCTAATCCCAATGTTGCTTTATCCCGCCAGGCTATTGAAAATAATATTCGTTTTATTATCTGGGGGCTAAAACCGTAATCCTGACTAAAATGTTCTTGACAAGACGAAAAGATTTTTGTTAACATTTCTGACAGGTGATTCATATAACGCATCCGGGAGCGATTATGATTAATCTGCAGGATCAAATCGTTATTGTAACAGGCGCCAGCTCCGGGATTGGTGCATCACTGGCTAAGTCTTTTTCCGGCGCCGGTTCCAAAGTTGCGCTGGTGGCGCGGCGCAAAGAAAAACTCGTCGCCATATCTTCTTGCTGTTCCTGTGAAACGCTGGTTATTAAAGCTGATGTCATTTCGGAAAACGATCGCTTCAGAATTGTCAATGAAACACTCCAGAAATGGGGTCGGATAGATATTCTGGTAAACAATGCCGGTATGGGCATGTATGGCGATATTATGGGTACAACAGAGCAGGACTGGAGAAATTTATTTGAAATAAATGTTTTTGCTCCCGTCATGTTGACAAAACTGGTCATTCCCGTAATGAAGAAACAGGGAAGCGGAATTATCGTTAATATCGCATCTATCGGCGGTCTTTACGCTCATGCCGATAAGGTGGCCCCCTATGTGGCGAGCAAACACGCGATGGTTGGTTTCTCGCGCGGGCTCGCCAAGGATCTTGCCGGAACGGGGATTAAAGTTCTGGCGGCTTGTCCTCATCTCACCGATACCGAATTCTTTTCAACGTCCCCCGGAGCCGACCTCATGGCCCCGGTAGTCGAAAAAACTAGAAAGTATATGGATAGTCCCGATAAAGTGGCCGAAGGCATTATTGACCAGCTCGAATCCCAACGACTGATTGTTTTTCCTACGGAGCAGGGGGCAAGATCGTATGAAAAACAGCGTGACATCTGACTCGCTCGACCCCTGCCTTTAACAGCGGTAGCTTCCTTTTATTTTTAAGTTTTGCGGAAACTTATTTAAGCACTGACATGTCCGGATTGTTCAGCCAGTGGCAAGGCCTGAATGCTTTTCTGAAATTTATTTATTTTTGGAATTACCGAAGGAGCGGTTAAACGGAAAAAGATGAAGACGATGGAAACACAGACAATATTGGTAACTGGCGGTGGCTCCGGTATGGGACGCGCTGTCGCCGAAGCGCTGGCAAAACCCGGTATCAGTGTTTTTGTTGCTGATATTAATCATACCGCCGCGGAAGAGACTGCCCGGCTGGTCAGGGCGAAGGGTGGGCAATCTGCCGCTTTCAGCGTTGATATCGCTTCCGGCAAAACCGTAACGGAGCTTTTTGCCGCGCTCCGGCAGAAAATTCAAAGACTGGATATGTTGGTGCATACGGCGGCAATTTCCGGAAGGATCGCTTTTCTGGAAGAGATGAGTGACGAAGAATGGCAGGAGATGCTGGATATTAACCTAAGCGGCACTTTTTTCTGCACGAGGGCCGCCGTGAACTGGATGAAGGAAAATAAAACAGGAAGAATCGTTCTTTTCAGCTCTGTTGCTTCCCTTATCCCTACGCCAGGGGCGATTCATTACAGCGCCGTTAAAGGCGCCGTCAACATGTTCGGGAAAACCCTGGCGTTGGAAGCGGTTAAACACAATATCCGCGTTAATGTTATTGCCCCGGGTTATATTAACACTCCGATGCTTGGTTATCTTCCGGATGGCTTTAGAGACCACATCATCAAGAAAACGCCGTTAAAACGTTTCGGCGAGCCGGCGGAGGTTGCTTCTCTGGTTTCCTATTTGGCCTCCGCCGAGGCTGATTTTATTACCGGGCAGGTGATCAGTGTTAACGGCGGCCTGGTTATTTAGAGGAGGGTGCCGACCATGACAGGGAAATATGAAAATTTGATTGTGAAAAATAAAGGGGACATCTGCATCGTTACTTTTTATCGTCCGGGGGACCGTAACTCGCTTGATTACCAGACAATGGACGAGGTCGAATCCGTAGTTGCCGAAATGGAAAAGTCAGCGGCGAGAGCCATCATTTTTACCGGCGGCGGGGATAGTTATTTTATCGGCGGCGCCGACGGTACCCTGATGATGCAATGCTCGTCCCGAGAGGTTGGTGAATTTTCCGCAAGATTTCAAAATTTTTTAAATAAATTGGAGGATAGCTCATTGATAACAATGGCAGCGATCAACGGCCTTTGCTTCGGCGGCGGTTATGAATTTGCCCTGGCCTGCGACTTGCGCATTGCGAGCACTAAGGCCCGTATCGGACTGCCGGAGGTCAAGGTAGGCTTGATTCCCGGCGGCGGCGGTACCCAGCGGCTGCCGCGGCTGGTTGGAATAGGCAAGGCGATGGAAATGATCCTGACAGGGCGTCTTTATAAAGGCGAAGAGGCGATGCAGCAGGGACTTGTTCATCAGGTGGCTGCTCCGGAAGCCTTGCTTGCCGCTGCAGAAACGTATTTGCAGGACCGGATATTCTGCAATCCCCAGTATGCGTTGATACTTGCCAAGCGGGCAGTTTACGCTGCGGGTAAAGGATCTTTTAGCGCCGGTTTAAAAGCGGAAAATAACGAATTTAAAAAATGTCTGAAACAAGATTATTTTGTGAAACTGATGTGCAAACAGCTCAAAGAAGGAATTTTGAAAACAACAAGAAAATTGCCGGACTGGGTATATAAATGAATGAAGGAAGGAGG
>CAYYBK010000024.1:13269-15197 GCA_964470015.1 uncultured Syntrophales bacterium | reverse complement strand
TGGCTGCAGTGCTTTTAGCGGCCGGTGAAAAAGGAAGGCGTTTTGCGCTGCCGCATTCCCGCATATTGATTCATCAGCCTTTAGGAGGTTTTCAAGGGCAGGCTACTGATATCGACATTCAAGCAAGGGAAATTCTAAGGTTAAAAGATGAATTGAATAAAATTATGGCTGATCTGACAGGGCAGCCGCTGGCCAAAATCATCAATGATACGGAACGTGATTATTATATGACCGGCATACAAGCCAAGGATTACGGATTGATTGATGATATCATTATAAGAAAGCCGTCGACGGCCGCAGAATCGAAGTGAAGGAGTTTTTAGGTGATAAAAAAAACCAAGGATAATCGTCAGGGTGTGCTTTTTTGTTCATTTTGCGGGAAGATGCAAAGTGAAGTGAAAAAACTAATAGCCGGCCCGATAGCGTATATCTGCGATGAATGTATTGAGGTATGTCGTTCTATTGTTGCCGAGGATGAGAATAAATCGGCAGAGAAGGATTCCAGGAAAGTTTTACCGGAGCCCCGGGAAATAAAGAAATTTCTGGACCAGTATGTAATAGCGCAGGAAAAGACCAAAAAAATTCTGTCTGTCGCTGTTTATAATCATTATAAAAGATTGATATCCCATGTTGATGCTGACGGTGTCGAGATCCAAAAAAGCAATGTTCTCCTAATAGGTCCGACCGGTTCCGGGAAAACGCTGCTGGCTAAAACCCTGGCCAAGATTCTGAATGTTCCTTTTACAATCGCGGATGCGACGACCTTGACGGAAGCGGGCTATGTCGGGGAAGATGTGGAAAATATCATTTTAAGTCTTTTGCAGAATGCCGATTACGATGTCGCGCGGGCTTCCAAAGGTATTGTCTATATTGATGAAATAGATAAAATTGCGAAAAAATCAGGCAACCCGTCCATCACAAGAGACGTTTCCGGAGAGGGTGTTCAGCAGGCTCTTTTGAAAATTATGGAAGGAACGATGGCCAACATACCTCCGAAAGGCGGCCGCAAGCATCCCCAGCAGGAATTCATTCAGGTCGATACGACTAATATTTTGTTTATTTGCGGCGGCGCTTTTAACGATCTGGAAAATATTATTGCCAAACGCCTTGGTGCAAATACAATGGGTTTTGGAGCGAAAATAAAGAGCAAAAAAGAAAAAAGAATCGGAGAAGTGCTGGCGGAAGTTCAACCGGAAGATTTATTGAAATTCGGGTTGATCCCGGAGTTTATCGGCCGTCTGCCGGTTATTGCAACACTGGATGATCTTGACGAGGCAACTTTAATCCAGATTTTAATGGAGCCTAAGGATTCCATAATCAAGCAATATAAGAAATTGTTTGAACTGGAGAACGTGAAATTAAAGTTTACCGACGGAGCGTTAAGAGCTGTGGCCAAACTTTCCATGGAAAGAAAATCAGGCGCAAGAGGTCTGCGCTCAATTTTGGAAAACACAATGCTGGAAGTAATGTACGAAATACCTTCGCAACGAGAAGTCAAAGAATGTGTCATTAATGAGGATGTAGTCATTAATAATGAAAAACCGATACTGATTTACGAAACAAAATCTGCTTCAGCCTAATAAATATACGGAATAAACTATGTTTGATGAAAAAAGCATTAATGAACAGGAAAAATCAATGATTATACCGCTTTTGCCGTTGCGAGATGTCGTTGTTTTTCCGCACATGATCGTTCCTTTGTTTGTGGGACGGGAAAAATCCATCGCCGCGCTGGAATCGGCAATGAAATATGAAAAAGGTATTTTTATGGTAGCCCAGAAAAATGCCAAAAAAGATGATCCCGGCCAGGATGATATTTACAGCGTTGGAACTATAGGGACGATAATTCAGCTTTTACGTTTGCCCGACGGAACAGTTAAAGTATTGGTTGAAGGTAAAATAAGGGGAAGCATCAAGGAATATTTGCC
>CAYYBK010000024.1:6260-13259 GCA_964470015.1 uncultured Syntrophales bacterium | reverse complement strand
CCAATGAGGATTTCTTTCTTGTTAAAGTAAATGAGATCAATGATATTGACGATCATAACGAGATAAAGAAACAGGCGCTCATGCGCAGCATTAAAGAATCTTTCGAACTTTATCTGAAGCTCAGCAAAAAGGTTCACGTCGAAATGATGGGAACAATCGCGGCGATTGAAGAACCTTCCAAACTGGCCGATGTCGTTGCCACTCACATCAATGTAAAACTGGAAGACAAGCAAAAGATTATGGAAATATTCAACATCACGGAGCGCCTTGAAGCGATTTATTCCCTGATGCTTTCAGAAATTGAAATTCTCCAGGTAGAGGAAAAGATAAAACGGCGCGTTAAAAAGCAAATGGAAAAAACGCAAAAAGATTATTATCTCAATGAACAGATGCGCGCCATTCAAAAGGAGATGGGTGAAAAAGATGATTTCCGCAACGAAATAATGGAGCTGGAAAAGCGTCTAAAACAGAAAAAAATGTCGGAAGAGGCAACGAAAAAAGTCCGGCAGGAAATTAAGAAATTGCAAATGATGGCACCAATGTCCGCCGAAGCGACGGTTGTAAGAAATTATATTGACTGGCTGCTGGATATGCCGTGGGCGGAAAAAACGGAAAATAAATATACACTGAAAGAATCGGAAGCAATTCTGGAAGAAGATCATTACGGATTAAAAAAAGTCAAAGAGCGCATTATTGAATATTTGGCCGTTCAATCCCTGGTAAAAAAGAACAAAGGACCGATCCTTTGTTTGGTTGGGCCGCCGGGCGTGGGCAAAACCTCGATAGCTAAATCCGTGGCCCGGGCGACAAACAGAAAATTTGCCCGGATCTCTCTGGGCGGTGTGCGTGATGAGGCGGAAATCCGCGGTCATCGCCGGACCTATATCGGGGCCATGCCCGGAAAGATCATTCAGTCCCTGAAAAAGACCGGATCCAATAACCCGGTTTTCTGCCTGGACGAGGTGGATAAACTGGCCTCTGATTTCCGCGGCGATCCTTCTTCCGCGTTGCTGGAAGTTCTCGATCCGGAGCAGAATGTTGCTTTTAATGATAACTATCTCGACGTTGACTATGATCTGTCGGATATAATGTTTATAACAACCGCCAATGTATTGCAGACGATACCGGCACCCCTGCAGGATCGGATGGAAGTTATTCGTATTGCGGGTTATACCGAACCGGAAAAGTTGCAGATAGCCAAGAAATTCCTCGTTACAAAAGAAATGGAAGCTAACGGCCTGCAGGTTGACAAGGTAGAATTTTCCAAAGGCGCATTGCTGAGAATCATCCGCCAATACACTAGAGAAGCGGGCGTTCGTAATCTGGAAAGAGAAATTGCCTCCATTTGCCGTAAAATCGCCAAGGAACTGGTCAGTAACGGGGATAAGAAAAAAATAGTTATTACCGCCCAGTCAATTCCCCGGTACTTGGGTGTTCCGAAATTCCGGCACGGCGAAACGGAAGGCAAGAGTCAGGTCGGGTTGACCATCGGCTTGGCTTGGACGGAAGTAGGCGGAGAACTTCTGGCGATTGAATCTTCAATTATGGAAGGTACCGGTAAAATGGTCATGACCGGGAAATTGGGCGATGTCATGCAGGAATCTGTTCAGGCGGCTTTGACTTATATTAGAGCGCGAGCGGAGAAATTTGGTCTGCCGAAGAATTTTTATAAGAAAATAGATATTCATGTCCATGTCCCGGAGGGGGCAATTCCTAAAGACGGTCCTTCCGCCGGCATTGCTATGGCTACTTCCATTGCTTCGGCCTTGATGAAGAAAAAAGTCCGCGCAGATTTAGCCATGACCGGTGAAATAACTTTAAGAGGCAGGGTGTTGCCGATCGGCGGATTGAAGGAAAAAATACTGGCAGCGCATCGTGGAAATATTAAAACGGTCATTATTCCCAAGGACAACGAAAAAGACATTACGGAGGTCCCGCAGAACGTTCAAAAGGCAATGGAGATTATTTTTGTCGAGCATATAGATGAGGTTCTGGAAAGAGCTTTCGATGCTGGAGAAGGTGAATTTAAAGACAGCTGTCTGCCAGATATGCATGCAAGTGCGCCCGCGGTGAATTAAAAGACTATTTATCGCTTGACAAGTTAAGCCATTGTTGTTAGAAGCCTCAGATCGTTTGGAAAGGTTATGGGCGGGTAGCTCAGCTGGGAGAGCGCCACGCTTACACCGTGGATGTCACAGGTTCAAGTCCTGTTCCGCCTACCATAAAAGATAGGTTTTGAAAATAAATATATATGATTTTTGGGGGTCGTAGTTAAGTTGGTTATAACGCCGGCCTGTCACGCCGGAGGGCGTGGGTTCAAGTCCCATCGGCCCCGCCAGAAAATCAAAGGGGTTAACCGAAAGAGGTTAACCCCTTTTTATTTTTGACCTGCTTCAGTTTAAGTGTGAAGTTCTGCGTGGTTATTTAACAGTAATTACGGGACATGGTGCTTCCAGAATCACATATTGAGCATTGGAGCCGAAAAATAATTTCCCGACACGCGATGTTTTACCGATGCCCATGACGATAAAGTCTGTATTTATTTCTTTGGCTAACTTCACGATGTCTTCACCCGGTTCCAGTCCCCGTACCATAAAATGCTTTTCCGCGTTGATGCCATTTTTTTCCAATTCTTTCTGGGCAGACTCCAAATGTGCTTTTGCCGCTTTTACATAATCAGCTTCTTTTTCTTCAGGAGTTCTCCATTTTGCTGCTTCCAATGGAACTTGTTCTCCCAGCAGAGATGTTAAAATGTGCACTTGAGCATTAAGTTCTTTGGCATATTTAATGACCATGGCTAGCGCCTTCTTCGAAGAATCAGATCCGTCATAACCAAGTAATAGTTTCATTGTATATTCCTTTCCCTATCATTATAGAATGCCGGGGATAAAAATTTTTATTTTTCCGCTATAGTGGCATTCTTCTTTTTAAGGACGTATTTCAATACTTTATTGGATGCATTTCTCGGCAAGGCATCTATGAATTCCACATATTTCGGCTTTTTGTAGGGAGCTATGTGCTGTTTGCAAAATTCAATCAATTCGTCTTTGTCCATTATGCAATTTTCTTTTAAAACTACCGAAGCCATAACGCATTCCGTCCATTCGGGATGAGGTACGGGATATACAGCAACTTCCAATACATTGGGATGTTTCATAATTGCCGCTTCTACCTCTGATGCATAGATGTTTTCACCGGCGCTGCGTATCATATCCTTCTTCCGGCCGGCTATCCACAAAAAGCCGTCTTCATCAATTTTCCCTAAATCGCCTGTGTAGCACCAGCCATTGCCGAACGTATCCGCTGTAGCTTCTTTATTTTTCCAATATCCGCCTCTTGTTGCCGGGCTGCGGTTGATGATTTCGCCAATTTCCCCACGGGGAACATCTTTGCCGTTATCGTCTACTAGTCTGATTTCGACGTTAAAAAATTCTTTGCCGATACTGCCCGCTTTGGAAATAACATATTCTGATTCCAGAATGCTGGTAAATTCAGATCCCTCGGTTAAACCATATGCCTGATATAATTTTACCCATGGCCACTTCTCGTGAAACTGCTGCAAGAGATGAGGATCAATTCTTTCTCCCCCTACAATAGCAAAACGCAGGGAAGAAAGATCATAAGCCGCGATATTGGGTAAATTAAGAATCCGGATGACCATGATCGGAAACAGCAATAGATTAGTAACATGCTCTCTTTGTATGGTATCAAGCAATTTGGAAACATCTAAGTCCTTACTCGGCATGATGACATTAGTTCCACCCATGTTGGTGGTTCCTATGCTTAAATCAACAAGGGCTCCCACATGGTAAAGAGGGCCAGTAAGTAGGGTAACGTCGCTTTTGGTGAATCCGTAATTTATCGCTTGTGAAGCCGCGGACCATAATAATTCAGAATGTGTGAACATAACACCTTTAGGCGTTCCTGTTGTTCCTGATGTATACATGATCATTACCATGTCGTTTTGTCCGACTTCCCATGATATGGAAGGTTCGGCATCAGATTGCCGGTCCAAAATACCCGTATAGGAGATAGCGCCTTTGGGAGTATCTTCGTTTACATAGATATAATGTTTAACATTTTTTGTATTACTCCTTATCCCGTCGATTGTTTGCTGAAAGTCTTCGCTGTAGACCAGGGCCTCCATCTCGGAATTATTGATAATATATTCCAGCTCTTTGGGAATCAGTCTGAAATTAATTGGCACCATAACAGCACCGATTTTTGCTGCCGCATAAAATGATTCAAAAAAAACAGTGGAATTAAACATCAGAATTCCCACTTTGGATCCTTTGCCGATTCCGAGGTTCAATAAACCGTTAGCCAGCTTATTGATGCGATGGTTTAATTCTTTATAGGTATAACTTTTTTCCAGATACTTAACAGCGGGTCGGTTGATATCAATATTGCATAGCGGTGAGTTTGACCTTCTAAAAAAATATCCAAGGTTAAATGATCCCGAAGGCGTATTCATAGCGATTTCTCCTCTCTCAATTTAAAAATCGTAGGCTCTTATCGTTTGCTCAAGTCATCAATGGAGATTTAATTGCTCCATAATTATTTCATCATCGAATTAGGCAAAAACAGATATATTAGGGGAATAAAAAGGCCTGCGAGCATTACCAGTGTCTTGATAATAACAAAAGGTATTACACCCCTGTACACATCAGCTATTTTTGTGCCCGCCGGAGCGACACCTTTCATGTAGAAAAGATTTACCCCAAAAGGGGGCGATATATAGCCGATGATAACTGATACAATTACAAGGAGCATTACCCACAATAGATCCAGCGCCATTGCCTTGCAAATAACCAGAAAAATCGGGACACAAATCATGACAATGGCAATAGGGTCAATAAACATACCCATAACGAAAGGTATTAAAATCATGATGAATGTTGTACCTATCGGCCCCAGCGCAAGACTTGTAATCATGTCGGATACAACCTGACTGGTACCGGATGCCGTAACGATGGCTGCATAACAACCGCCGCCCATGAGAATCCACATAACCATGCCATTGATTTTCAAAGAGAGGGCCATTGAATTTTTTAACATTGGCCAGTTAAGTTTCTTGTTCATACCAGCAAAGACAAGAGCACCAAATGCACCGATTGCACTGGCTTCAGTTGGAGTGCAGACGCCAGTATAGATGAGTATCATTATTGCTATGGCCAGTAATATAGGCAAGGCGATATTTTTTAACAATCTTATTCTCTGTTCCAGCGGTAATCTCTGATCGTCGGGTAAAGATGGTCCATCTTGCGGTCGCAAGTAACATCTGATTCCTATATAGAGACAATATCCCAAAGTAACAAGAAATCCGGGCATCACACCGCCCAGGAACAGTTTACCGACAGAAAGATCGGCATAACCTGCAACAATAATCATAAGGACGCTTGGGGGAATCAAAGGGCCTAAGGCTCCTCCGGCAGCTATGGCTCCCAGCACCATTTCCGGATTGTACTTATGTTTGTACATTTCGGGAAGGGCAACCAGTCCCATCATGGCCGTACCTGTAGCACCGATGCCGCTTAGAGCAGCAATTATCGCACATGCAATAACCATGGCAATTGCCAATCCGCCTCTTAAACGACCCATCCATTGCGACAAGGCGTCGTATATCTGTTGCCCAAGACCGGAAAATTGCATTAATGCGGCCATAAATATGAATAATGGTATGGCAAGATATACCTCAACGCTCAACTGGCTGACCAAGGCATTAATTGCCATAATCAACGAGGATGGGCCAAGGAAAATAAGATAACAGATGATAGATACGCCCATCAAACTGAAGGAAACGGGCAAGCCTAGAAACATTGTTAAGAGCAGGGCACCTGCTATTATGGCCGCGACCAGAGCTGGATTCATTTTATACTCCTTTCCGCAATATCGGGAGGTTGCTCAAAAACTTTTTGAATATCACTTAGAAGTTTCGCGATGCCCTGGAGGAATACGAAAAATGCACCAATGGGTACCCACATTTTAATGGTCCAGAAAGGTGGCCCCCATATTGTGGCAATTGTTTCTCCTCTCATGAAAGAGCGAATGCCGAGCTGAGTTCCCTTCCACATTAATACTATGATAGCCAGGAAAAAGACTGCAGACGTACATACATTGAGGATTGCTCTTGTACGTGGTGGTAATTGCAAAGTAAAGACATCAACAACCACATGGCTGCCGTGCAGTAAAACATAACCGCCGCTCAACATTACCAGTGGTGCAAAAAGTTGCATGTTCAAATCCCAGGCCCATATTGTTGGACTATTAAAAATATACCTCATGATGACTTCAAATACGGCGATCAGCGTCATGGGAATGAAAAGAAGGTAAACGGCGGAACCGATCTTTTCATTAACATAACTAATTGATGAAATTATGCTGTTTACACGAGACATGATTCCATGACCCTCCCTTTCATAAATATTTTGCCGGCTTTTGACAAAAGTGTGAACCAATTTACTCATTTTACTTACGTAAATTGGCTCACACACATAACACAAATTATTGCAGTCTTCCGAGGTCTCTCAACTGTTTTTTGAGAATATCGACGCCCTTTTTGCAACGAGGACTCTTTTTAGAGACATTATCCCAGACTTTTTCTGCTGCAATCATAGCTTTTTTGATATCAGCGTCAGATAAATAAATCCTCTTAACACCTTGCTTATCCGCCCATACCTGTGTTTCATGGTCTTTTATCTGGACTTGCATACCGCCACGGAGGAATATATCATCGCTGGCATTCAACAAAATGCTCTGTAAATCTTTCGGAAGTCTATCGATGGATTTTTGATTTACATATATATCAGCGCTAATTTGGCAGATTGTAGGATAAATTCTGTATTTTATTATTTCATTCAGTTTTAAATCTCTTATTCCTGCAGCACTGTAAAGTGCACCATCTGCCGTTCCCAGTTTTAAAGCCATATACAATTCAGCACCGGGGATAGTCACTGCAGAAGCTCCTAACAATTGTGTAAATTCACCGAATGTTCCAAC
>CAYYBK010000024.1:0-6250 GCA_964470015.1 uncultured Syntrophales bacterium | reverse complement strand
AGCGATTTTATGGGGTCTCTTACTACATAATTGTACCAATGATCTACAGGAAAAACATAATAGCGGATGTTTCTTTCGGCAAACGCCTCGCGAACTAGTTCGATAAGGCCGCGGTTATACCAGGCATCGTACATCTCATCGATGTTTTGATGAACCATAGGAAGACCAGTGGTCAAATTAGTCTCGGGGACAATACCGGTGTAATATCCGCCATAGGTCATGGCGGCGTCAAGCGCATCATTTTCTATAGCGTCAATAATATTTGGAGTGCCGCACAAAGCACCGGGAGCAAAGACCTCGATTTTTAATTTGCCTTGTGTCAACTTTTCCATCTGCGCCGCCCATAATACGGCAGGAAGGGCAGACGCTGTATGAAGAGGATATGCCGACTGCATTTTCCACTTGATAACTGGCTCATTTGGCCCGGCAAATGTAGGAGATGAAACAAAAGAAAACATTAGGCAACATAATACAAAACCAATAAAAATAAATCTTTTCATAATTACTCCTCCTTTGGTAAAAAATGTTAGTAATTAACAGTATAGAATAGAAGCACTTTTAAGCATTACATATTCTAACTACCGACGTATAATCCCATGCACCTAATCATAGGTAAATGATCGATCACTCACTATTCAGTAACAGTAAATTCCCATGAGCACCAGCAATCATTGCTTAAATCAGGAGGACATCCTATGCATTTTGTCTTTATCCGGGAATCGATAGATTGCGCAAAATGACTGTACTCCTCAATTCCTACAGGCTTGCAAGGATAGCTGGGTAAACCTTTTTTGCGGCGGGCGTCCTGCGCACGACAGCTTATCATCCTGAAGATGCATCTTTTTTCTGATATCTCTATAAAATCCTGTTTATTGATCAGGTGGTACATTCTGAATCTGAGTGCTGTAATAAGGGCAGGGATGCCACCATTCTGAGGAAGGTTAAGTCTCTTCATGATGCGCTTGGCTTCAATCTCCGAATACTGAGCTATGGCTTTCTGATTGCAACGGCTGGCACTTTCCGTTCCGAATTTTTCCTCTACGGCCTGAAACCAAAGTCCGTCATGAGCCAGCCAGTTCAGAGAGGCGTCTTCCAGAAATCCGAGAATTTCTTCTTTTGATAATTGCCGGATGTCTTCTATCTCTTTTGTGTGCATTGAAAACTCCTTTTTTAATTATTATTAAATAAATGTTATTTACATTAATAAAAATTAAACGATTTAATTAATATCGATGCATTCGTTATAGACGATACAATTAAATTAATAGAGTTTAAAAGATCAGTGAAGTTAATTCGCATCATAATGAATAATATAACAACAGAGGAAGGTGTTTCTTATATTGTATAGATTATAAATTAACCTTTTTAAAAAACCAATACACAATAAAATTTAGCTTGTCAAGAAAATAAATGAGCAATCACTCAATATTTATAATTATAAATCATATATGTGGCAATTATTGTCTTTTCATATGAATGATATAACTCAATAAGTTTTATATAATTAGATAAAAATAATGTCTTTGCCTAATCTAGGCTACTCGTAATATTCGAAATAGTAAACGAAACTGATAATGAGCTTCTGTGGTGTCTATTAGTAAAACTTATTTCAAAAAAGCACTTGACAAATAGAAAACGCTGTGTCATCTATACCATGACTGAGTGATTGCTCAGTCTATAAATAGAAAATCATCCCAAGCGCTCTCAAAATAAACGTTACTTCCAAATAATTTTAAGAGGTGATTTCATGCCAAAACAAACCGTTAAAAATCAAAAGAAAAAAATACTAAAGCACAAATCAGTGATATCAAACATAAAAAACGGCGATCTAATTGATCGCAGACGAAAGCAAATAATCAACGGCGCGGTAAAAGTATTTGCACAGAAAGGCTTTCATAAGACCACCGTTCGGGAAATTGCCGGGGCCGCAGGCGTAACGATGGGCACAATGTATAATTATGTCCGGACAAAGGAGGATATATTATACATCTGCTATGATTATATTTCCGGTATGCTTCAAAAAGGTCTGGAGGAAGCGATAGACGGAATTGAAGATCCCCAAAAAGAGCTCAGCATTATCTTGAGAAGAAATATGGATTTGATTTATGAACATCAGGATGCAATTATGTTTCTCTACCAGGAATCAAGCGCCTATGACCATGATGCCATCCGCTCAGTTCTATCGCGGGAAATGAAATATATTGAATTATTTGAAGATATTTTACGCCGGCGTTTTAAGGGACAAAAAATCGACGAATTTAAATTAAAACTTGCTGCTGATATTCTGGCATATACCCCGGTGATAGTTGTTTTAAGAAGATGGAGTTTAACGAGGCGGTTTAAATCCATGGAGAAAGTCAAGCAAGGAATAGTTGACTTTTTGGAAAAGGAAATCGAATTGATCGTAGGCGGAACGAAAAAATCATAAATTTATTAAACTAACTAGTATCAAAACAATGAAGAATAGCCGTCATTGTTCCTAAATACCAATATTGATTACGAAAAGTTTACTTTAACCACCATATTAGGAAGGAGAAGTAGATGGTCAAGTTATCGAAGGATAAGATGATCGGGATGTACCGGATGATGGTGCGGATAAGGAAAGCGGAGCAGAAGCTGATGGAAGTATTTTCCGGAGGGGAGATACTGGGTTTTTTGCATGTGAGCATTGGGCAGGAAGCGTCGCCGGTGGGGGTATGCAGCCATTTGACCGATGCCGATTACATTGCGACGACGCATCGTGGCCACGGTCATGCCATAGCGAAGGGGATCGACCTGAAGTTGGCGATGGCGGAGCTTTTCGGGAAGAAGGCGGGCTATTGTTTAGGTCGTTCCGGTTCCATGCATTTAGCGGACAAGTCGAAGGGGATCATGGGTGCGAACGGGATCGTCGGCGGCGGCATACCGATAGCCACGGGGGCGGCATTTGCGGCGAAGTACAGGAAGACGGACAGCGTGGCAGTGGCGACCTTTGGTGAAGGGGCGACAGGAGAGGGCGCCTTTCATGAAGCATTGAACATAGCGGCAATCCGCAAGCTGCCGGTTATTTACCTATGCGAGAACAACGGTTGGGCGGAGTTTTCGCCGCAGGCGATTCATTTGCCGGTGCGGAGCGTGACCCAGCGGGCGCTGGCCTACGACATACCGGCGGTATCCGTGGCGAACGACGTATTGGAGATATACAACGAAGCGGGAAAGGCGATAGAGCGAGCGCGGAAGGGCGAAGGGCCGACGCTGATCGAAGTGCGGAGCGAACGTTGGTACGGGCATTATGTTGGCGATGCGCAGAAATACCGTGGCAAGGATAGCGTCGCCCAGGCAATGGCCAAGGACTGCATCATAAATTTTGCAGACGTGCTTTTGAAATCCAAGGTAATAAAGAAGCAGGATATAGATGATATCAATGCCGCGATCGATGCCGAGATTGAAGAAGCAGTGCGTTTTGCTCGGGAGTGCAAATATCCGGAAGCCGCGGAGATGGCGGAAGGTCTTTATATTTAACGCGGTAAATCATTTAGTGAGCGCTCAATAATATCAAGGAGAATAAAGCATGAAAGACATACGCTACATATATGCCATAAAAGAGGCCATGGAAGAAGAGATGGCGCGGGATGAGAACGTCTTTCTGATTGGCGAAGACGTGGGCCTGGCGGGCGGTTCATTTGGTGCCAGCAAGGGTCTTTTCGAGAAATTCGGTCCGGAGCGGGTGATCGATACCCCAATCAGCGAGCTGGGATTTACCTCGCTGGCAGCGGGGGCGGCGACATGCGGGCTGCGGCCGATCGTCGAGATCATGTTCATGGACTTCATTACCTGCTGCATGGACAGCATCGTCAACCAGATAGCCAAGATGCGTTACATGTTTGGCAATCAGTACACCGTGCCGATCGTCATCAGAATGCCGGAAGGCGGAGGTCTCAATGCCGGGCCGCAGCATTCCCAGTGTTTGGAAGCCTGGTTTGCCCATGTGCCCGGATTGAAAGTAGTCATGGCTGCCAATCCTTATGATGTCAAGGGGTTATTGAAGTCAGCCGTCCGGGACGACAATCCGGTCATTTTTATTGAGAACAAGACCCTGCACTCCATGAAAGGTTCCATCCCCGAGGAGGAATATCTGATTCCTTTGGGTAAGGCTGACGTGAAGCAGGAGGGGAGCGACGTAACCGTCGTGACCGCCTCCCGCTTGGTGAACGAATCCCTTAAGGCCGCGCAGGCGTTAAAGGGGGAGGGTATCAGCGTCGAGGTTGTCGATCTGATGACCATTCAGCCGTGGGATCGGGAGACCGTGTACAAATCAGTCAGCAAGACGCATCGTCTTGTAATTGCACATGAGGCGGTGAAGCAGTTCGGATTTGGTGCGGAAATCGCTGCCGCCGTGGCCGAGGACATTATGGATGAGCTGGATGCCCCCATTGGGCGTGTTGGCGCTCCTTTCATCCCGGCGTCGTACAGTTTGGAGAAATACTACGTTCCCAATGTGGAAAATGTAACAGCGGCGGTCAAAGCGACCTTAGCGCGCAGCATTTAGAAAGGAGAAGACAATGCAAGCAGCTGTTTGGTATGCCAAAGAAGATATACGATTTGAAGATTATCCCGATCCCGAATTGGGGAAGGGTCAGGTCAAAGTAAAGATTAAGCAATGCGGCATTTGCGGATCCGATCTTCATGAATACAAGAACGGGCCGTTCATCATTCCCGCCAAGCCGCATCCCTTAACTGGCCGGGCCGGCGGGCCCATGATATTGGGGCATGAGTTTTCCGCCCAGGTGGTGGAAGTCGGGGAAGGAGTCAAGTCATTAAAGGCCGGCGACCGTGTTACCGTCAATCCGTTGTTGTATTGCGGCACATGCCATTACTGTCGGAAAGGGATCCACATCATGTGCACCAAGCTCGGGACAATCGGTTTAGCCAGTGATGGGGCGTTTGCCGAGTACGGTGTTTATCCCGAGTACTGTTTTTTAAAATTGCCGGATGCCGTGACCGACGAGATGGGCGCTTTTGTGGAGCCACTGGCCGTGGCCGTGCACGCCGTGAACCGCAGCGGCATGAAGATTGGCGATAATGTAGCCGTTGTCGGTGCCGGACCGATCGGGCTGTTTGTTTTGCAGGCCTGCAAGGCGGCGGGCGCCGGACATGTTTATGTTATCGAGCCGATGAAAGCCCGGATGGAGACCGCAGCCAAGACGGGGGCGAATGCCGTATTTGATCCCGGGGCGGTTGATGCCGGCAAAGAGATCGGGGAATTAACCGGCGGTTTGCGGGCGGATATCGCATTTGATTGTGTCGGCAACCAGTCTTCCTTTGATACGGCCGTTAAGGTTACGGGGCGGCGGGCAAGGATTTGTATCGTTGGCTTGGCCCTGAAGCCGATAGCCGTTCCCTTTATCAAATTATGGGGTCACGAGAAGGAAATAACGTTCAGCAGCGGTTATCAGGATGAATTTCCGGCGGCCATTGCCTACCTGGAAGACGGGCGGGTAAAGGTGGACAGTCTGATCTCGGGGCGGATCGGAATCAAATATCTGGTATCCAAAGGCATTAAAGAATTGATCGAACATCCCGATCAGCATGTGAAAATATTGGTTCACCCTTGATTATAAGGAGAGCAGAAATGAATTTACCTTACTTCAATTTGACGGGAAAAGTAGCTGTAATCACCGGCGGTGCAACTGGTATCGGTCGCGGTTTGGCGGAGGGTTTAGCTGATGCCGGAGCAACTATTGTCCTTTGTGCAAGACGCATCGATGTTCTGGAAGAAGCATGTAAGGAAATATCGCAACGTACTGGCGTGTCCACCTATCCACACCGTTTGGATATTACCAGTACGGAAGAAATAAATAAGTTAGTCGGAGATGTCGTCGATAAATTTGGGCATATTGATATTTTAATTAACAATGCCGGTGTCGGCGGCAGCGAAAAACCGATTTTAAATATGACGGAAGACGATTGGGATAAGACTGTGGCAACCGACCTCCGCGGCATTTTTGTTTTGACGCAAGCTGTCGTCAAACAAATGGTTGCCCAGGGACGGGGCGGCAAAATCATTAATGTGGCGTCCATAGGCGCAGATATTTCTTTCCCGAATATGTCGGCATACTGTGCCAGCAAAGGTGGAGTTAAACAATTGACAAAAGTAATGGCGCTGGAATGGGTGCGTTACAATATTCAGGTTAACGCCATCCAGCCCGGTTATTTTGAAACACCAATGAATACACATTTCTTTGCTTCCGAGGTTGGGCAGAAAATAATA
>CAYYBK010000023.1:0-15444 GCA_964470015.1 uncultured Syntrophales bacterium | reverse complement strand
TCCGCTGCCATCTCTAAAGCAATGCTGGAGCGCCTCACTCTCTCGAAGAAGACGATTGCCGGCATGGCGCAAGGAATGAGGGAAGTCGCCGCGCTCCCCGATCCTACGGGTAAGGTAACTTCCATGTGGCGCCGCCCCAACGGATTGCTGGTCGGCCGGATGCGCATCCCGCTGGGAGTCATCGGCATAATTTATGAGTCCCGCCCCAATGTGACGGCCGACGCCGCCGCTCTTTGCCTAAAATCAGGAAACGCGGTGATTTTAAGGGGCGGTTCGGAAGCAATAAATTCCAATCTGGCCATCTGCACCATATTGCAGAATGTCTTGAGAAAAAACGCGCTGCCCGAAGCGGCAATTCAGGTAATTCCGATAACCGACCGGGAAGCCGTGCGGGAAATGCTGCAGCTGGAAGAATATATTGATTTAATAATTCCCCGCGGCGGCGAGGAGTTGATCCGCGCCGTGGTCGCCGAATCAAAGATACCGGTGATCAAGCACTATAAAGGCGTCTGCCATATTTTTGTTGACGCCGGCGCGGATATGGAAATGGCGGTAAATATCTGCTGCAATGCCAAGGCGCAGCGCCCCGGCGTATGCAATGCGCTGGAAACCTTGCTGGTGCATAAAGATATTGCCCGTAAATTTCTGCCGCTGGCGGCGGCGGCCTTAAAAAAGGCCAACGTCATTCTGAAAGGATGTCCGCAAACCAGGAAATTATTAAAAAACATCGCCGCGGCAACGGAGGAGGACTGGTATGCGGAATATCTGGATCTCGTCCTGGCGGTACGCATCGTGGACGGCATTGACGAGGCGATAGCCCATATTGAAAAATACGGTTCGCTGCATACGGAGGCCATTATTACCGAAGATTACGCCCATGCACAGCGCTTTTTAAATGAAGTAAATTCGTCAACCGTTTTGGTAAATGCCTCGACGCGTTTCAGTGACGGATTTGAACTGGGATTAGGCGCGGAGATCGGTATTTCCACAACGAAGCTGCACGCATACGGCCCGATGGGTCTCGAAGAATTAACAACTGCAAAATTCATCATTTACGGAAATGGACAGGTGCGCACATGAGATGGGGCTTATTGGGAGGGACATTCGATCCGATTCATTTCGGACATCTGCGGGCAGCCGAAGAGATGCTGCAAATTTTTGATTTAAACCGGATTATTTTTATTCCTTCCTCGCGACCACCTCATAAGCAGGAAGCCGACGTCGCATCTTTTTACCATCGCGAACAGATGGTGCGGCTGGCCATCGAAGGCAATGTTTCTTTTTCTTTTTCGGATGTCGAAAATCAAAGGGCCGGCAAATCATATTCCGTAGAAACGGTGGAATACATCCTCAATAAGTATATGGAAAATCTTGATCTTTATTTCATCCTGGGACAGGATGCTTTTCAGTATATTACCACATGGAAAGACTGGTCCAAGCTGCTTCTGCTTTGCAATTTCTGCGTAATGACCCGCCCGGGATACAAACAAGACTCGCTGGAAGGCGCGCTACCGGCCGATTTTGCTTCCCGTTTTGCATATGACGAAAAAACAGACGCCTACAAGGGGCCTACCGGCCATGCCATCTATTTCCGGCATGTAACCTTCCTTGATATCTCCGCTTCGCGCATCCGGGAAATGGTAAATACCGGGCAATCGGTACGCTATCTTCTTCCCGAAGGCGTTCGCCATTATATCGCGAAAAACTCGCTGTACAAAAAATAACACCAATTACGAAGAAAGAATTTTTCGCAGAAAATTACCGGTAGCCGATTCTTCTGCACGGGCGACCTGCTCCACGGTACCGGCAGCGATAATACGACCCCCGCCGGGCCCCCCTTCCGGCCCCAGATCAATTATATAATCGGCGCATTTGATCACATCAAGGTTATGTTCGATTACAACCATGGTATTTCCCATGTCCACCAGGCGCATCAAAACGTCGAGCAGCCGCTGGATATCGGCAAAATGCAAACCGATCGTGGGTTCATCGAGAATATAAAGCGTATTGCTGTTGACTCTCTTGCCCAGCTCGCGCGCCAGTTTTATTCTCTGCGCTTCTCCGCCGGAGAGCGTGGTCGCCGACTGGCCGAGACGGATGTAGCCTAATCCGACATCATGGAGCAATTGCAGGTGCGCTTTGATCGCCGGTATATTGGAAAAGAAATTCAGAGCCTGATTGACGGTCATATCCAGAACATCAGCAATGCTTTTATCCTTATATTGTATATCCAGCGTATCCCGGTTAAAGCGTTTTCCGTGGCAAACATCGCAGGTAACGTAAACATCGGGCAGAAAATGCATTTCAATGCGAAGCAAACCGTTGCCTTCGCAGGCCTCGCACCGGCCGCCCTTCACATTAAAACTGAAACGTCCCGGCTTAAATCCGCGCAACCGTGCTTCCGGAAGTTCGGCAAAGAGATCCCGGATAAAAGAAAAAATCCCCGTATAAGTTACGGGATTGGAGCGGGGAGTACGGCCGATGGGCTGCTGGTTGATCATAATAACCCGTTCTATGCCGCCCATATCTACAACTTTTTTTATTTTGCCCATCGCTCCGTTATGCTGATTCAGGCGCCGCGCCATAACCTGATAGAGAGTTTCAACCACCATGGAACTCTTGCCAGATCCGGATACACCGGTCACCGCGGTAAAGACGCCCGTGGGTATTTTAATATCAATGTTTTTGAGGTTGTTTTCGCTGGCACCCTCCAGAATAATCTGCCGGCCGCTGACGGAACGGCGTTCAGCCGGCAGGGCAATGCTTTCTTTGCCGGACAGATATTTTCCGGTCAAAGAATTCTGGTCCTGTAACATTTCCTGCGGTGTTCCCTGAAAAACTATTTCGCCGCCCTGCGCTCCGGCACCCGGGCCCAGATCCACGATATGATCGGAAGCCAGCATCATGTCCGCGTCATGCTCCACGACAAGAACCGTGTTGCCCATATCCCGCAGTTTTTTCAATGTATCGATCAGACGCAGATTGTCGCGCTGGTGCAGGCCAACGGTCGGTTCATCCAGTACGTACAGCACGCCCATTAATCCGGACCCGATCTGGGTTGCGAGCCGGATCCGCTGGGATTCGCCCCCCGAAAGGGAAAGGGTTGATCTTTCCAGGCTCAGGTAATCCATGCCGACATTCAAAAGAAAGTTCAGCCGGTTTTTGATTTCCTTGAGAATCCTTTCCGTAATTATTTGCTCCTGCGGCCGAAGCTGCAATTGCTCAAAAAAATCAAAACATTCCCGGATAGACAGCCGGCAGAGGTCATAAATATTTTTCCCTCCGACCGTAACCGCAAGGCTTTCTCTTTTCAGACGCGCTCCCCGGCATACGGGACAGGCGCTCATATCCATATATCGCGCCAAGTCGTTGCGGACGGCGGCGGATGTGGTTTCGCGCCAGCGCCGCTCCAGTTGTTTTATTGCACCTTCAAAAGGCCGGTCGGTGAAATATCTTCGGTCGGTGTAGTCGTGATAAAACCTTATATTCTCCTTGCCGGATCCGTAGAGAAGAATTTTTTGCACTTTTTCCGGTATTTTATTAAACGGTTTATTGATGTCAAATCCGTAATGGGCGGAAAGCGCATCAAGCATGCCGAAGTAATAAAGGGAGTTGCGGGTCGCCCAGGGTGCAATCGCGCCTTCCCGCAGGGACAGCCCGGCATCCGGCACAATAAGCTGCTCCGCGAAATGCATGAGTGAACCCAAGCCGTTGCATTCCGGACAGGCACCGTAAGGAGTGTTAAAGGAAAACATGCGCGGCGCCAGCATCGGCATGCTGATGCCGCAATCGGGACAGGCATATCTTTCGCTGTAAAGAGTTTCCGTCCCGTTGGCCAAGACGATCCGCACCATTCCCTCGGCGTATTTTGCGGCGATTTCCAGTGAATCGCGCAGTCTTTTGCGCACACCCTCTTTCAGTATCAGCCTGTCCACAACAAGATCAATATCGTGCCGTTTATTTTTTTCCAGTGAGATTTCATCGGCAAGCTCCCTTGTTTCGCCGTCGATGCGGACGCGGACAAATCCCTCTTTCTGAAGTTTTTTAATCTCTTTCTGAAACTCGCCTTTTTTCCCGCGCACCAGCGGCGCCAAAACGCTGAAACGAGTATTTTCCGGCAGGGCGATAATGCTTTCCACAATACTGTCAATAGTTTGTGAATTAATTTCCCGGCCGCACTGAAAGCAATGGCAGATACCGATGCCGGCGAAAAGAAGCCGGAAATAGTCGTAAATTTCGGTCACCGTGCCGACGGTGGAACGCGGATTGTGGCTGGCCATGCGCTGCTCAATGGCAATGGCCGGAGAAAGGCCTTCAATCGACTCCACAGCGGGTTTGTCCATCTGGCCGATGAATTGACGGGCGTAAGTGGAAAGGGATTCCACGTAACGCCTCTGCCCCTCCGCATAAATGGTATCAAAAGCCAGCGAAGATTTCCCGGAACCGCTTACGCCGGTAATGACAACAAGCTTATCGCGGGGGATATCCAGACTTATATTTTTCAAATTATGCTGGGCGGCATTTTTTATTCGTATTACATTCATAACGATGCTCTATCTCGATTTTCCGCTTGTCTGAACAAATTATTTTCTGATTTCGATGTGCGATTTTTTGCGCAGTGCGGAAATCCATTCATCGTATTTTTTCTCCAGCTTTTCATCTTCCAGCTTTATTTTTATTTCCTCGCGCACAGCGTTAATCGGCTTCAGCCCTGCTCCTCTTTTATCCACCACTTTAATAATGTGAAAGCCCACTTCGGACTCGATTACCGCGCTCACCTGGTCAAGCGGCAGGCTGAAAGCCGCATTTTCCACTTCCGGAATTATTCCGCCCCGCTCCACAAAGCCGATATCGCCGCCTTTGGCCGCCGCCGGCTCCTGGGAATATTGATTCGCCAGCGCATCGAAAGGAGCGCCTTTGGCCGCCTGTTTCTGTATCTGCCGCGCCTTTTCTTCAATTTTCGCCTTCGTCGTTTTGTCCGTATGCGGAGGAATGAGAAACAAAATCTGCCTTAACCGAACCGCTTCCTTGCCCTCATAATCATCCCGATGCTTGTCGTAATATTCTCCAATCTCCTGGTCGCTGACCATTATCTTGGATTTGATTTCCCGGCGCATTAATTTCATTCTCATCAGTTGTCCCTTAATGTCGTTTTTCACGGACGCCAGAGAACTGCCCTCGCGCTCCAGCTTCTTTAAAAAATCCTCCAGCTGGACATTTTGTTTCGCCAGCATTTCCTTAAGCACTTCCATTATTTCTTCTTCCTTGATATTGGTGCCCGCCTTGCGGGCTTCATGCTCAATCAGCATATTATCGATAAGCCGCTGAAGCATGACGGCTTTGGTTTGTTCGATGATGCCAGTTTTATCATTGCCCTTATAAGTACCTTCAATCCTTTGCAGATAAGGTTCGAATGACGTCTCGAACTCTTTCATGGTTATTATTTCATCATTCACTACGGCCAGAATTTTGTCGGCAACTTCTCCGCGGGCCGCCGCGGATGCAAGGATGACAAACAACAAGATCAACACACTAATTCTGCAGAATTTCACCGTCTTTTCTCCCTTCGTTGTATCACTGCTATTTAACATTGCCCCTCAAAACAGCAGATTCCTTTTTGATAACTGCTTTCACCTTTAAAGCCTCCAGCCAGTTTATAAAAGCGGTCTCCTTCTTCCGGGCCAGGATGTCCGCCATAACTTCTTCCTTACTTTCCGCGAAATTCTTGATTTTTGCCGGTCTGATTTCCAAGACCTTGAAAATGTGAAACCCGTAAGGGCTTTGCACAATCGGACTGATTTTACCTGCCGGCAGATTAAAAATTGTTTCATCTAAAGGTTCCGGCATAACCTGCCGCGTAATAAATCCCAGGTCGCCGCCGCGGCTCGCTTCCGGACCGATCGATTTTTTCTTTGCAACCTCAGAGAAATCAACACCGGCATTTAACATCCGCAATGACTGCTGTGCGGCATCCATATCCCGGACAACTATTTGCGCGACCCGGACCTGCGGCTCCGACTTGTAAAGGACTTTATGCTCATAAAAGTAGTCTTCGGCCTCGTCTTCCGAAACGCGGACTCCGGAATTGACATCGACCTGGATAAGTTTCTCGAACAGCATTTCCTTCCGGAGCGCTTCTTTCCATTGATCATAGCTGATTTTTTCCTTATCGAGCAGACGGAAAAATTCATCTCCGTATTCTCTTCTAATTTCATTAATCTTTTTTTCCAATTCTTCGGGACCAACTTCAAGGCCGATCCTTTGCGCCCTTAAGAACATAATTTTTTCAGTAATTATATTATCCAGCACCTCTTCTTCCAGGCGATTGGCGTAGCCAGGCTGAGCCGCCAGAACACCCTTGGGCAGCATTGCCTTTTTTTGTGACAGTTTCAGCTGATATTCGTCGAGATAAATTTTTTCGCCGTTCACGGTAGCCACATAGGGACGGGAGTGGACGTTAGAGTTATCACAACCGACAGGGAAAAGAGCAAGGATTAAAAAAATAAACCCGCAGCAACGATTGATCATTTTTTTCATCATGCCGATCTCATATCAATTGAAAAAAATTAACTCCTGCACCGACCCGCGTAAAAAATCCCCGAACCGGAACTTAAGACGGTTTCCGCCAAGCCTGACCGCGCTATTGCGAAGCGGAGCGCAAAAAAGAAGCGCGATAAAGCGTTTCCCGGATTACTTTGCCGGACTGGTAATCATATCCTGCTTGAGTCTATTCGGCAAGCATCTTTAACAGGGCCAAAGAATGTTTCAATACGTCCAATTCGGCAAGATCCGGCAGCGGTACAAATAATTTATGATCCGGTGTAAAGCGCAATTCCTTTGTTTTTTTGCGATAAAATGAAATTATTTTTGCCGGATTTACAGGACTGGTCTTCCGGAAGAAAACATACAAATATTTACCGTCATAACCAATTTTTTTACCGTGCAGCGGCCGCAGAACATTACGGATATCAATTACCTGTAATAAATTTTCTGCCCGCAGCGGTAACGGCCCATAACAATCCTTAAGTTCCGATCTGATCTGATCTATCTCGCTGCTGCTGCCGGCCAGGGATATTCTTTTGTATAAAACCAGACGCTGGTGGACATCCGGCACATATTCTTCAGGGATATAAGCGGAAACACCCAGTTGGACTTCCGGCAGCGCCTCTTCTTCGCTGATTTTTTCGCCTTTTATTTCCCGGATCGTCTTTTCCATGAGTTCCGTATATAGCTCATAGCCGACCGCCGAAACGTGGCCGGACTGCGAAATTCCCAACAGATTTCCGCCGCCGCGAATTTCCATGTCATTGTAGGCGATGCGGAAACCGCTGCCGGGTTCGGAAAATTCTTTTATTACCTGGAGTCTTTTCAGCGCTTCCCGGGAAAGCATCGCCCCTTTGGGCAGCAATAAATAGGCATAGGCTTCCTCCTTGGCTCTGCCGACACGGCCGCGAATCTGATAGAGCTGGGCCAGACCGAACCTGTCCGCGCGATTAATGATAATCGTATTGGCGGCGGGAATATCCAGGCCGGATCCGGCAATCGTCGTGCAAACAAGGACATCGCATTCCCGCCGGATAAATTTCCCCATCGCTCTTTCAATGTCCGCCGCTTTCATCTGCCCGTGAACAATCTCGATGCGCGCTTGCGGAACGAGGCGTGTAAGCAAGTTTGCCACAGAATAAATGGAGCGGACGCGGTCGTGGATAAAAAATACCTGACCCCGTCTGGCAAGCTCTTTCTCGACTGCCGCTTTAATCGTTTCTTCATCAAATTCCAGTACATAAGTTTTTATAGGCTGCCGGTCTTCCGGCGGCGTGTTGATGATGGACAAATCCCGGATGCCGATAAGCGAAAGATGCAGCGTCCGGGGGATCGGTGTTGCCGAAAGAGTCAAAACATCAACCAGGGTGCGTATCTTTTTTAATTTTTCTTTATGCGCAACGCCAAAACGCTGTTCTTCGTCGATAACCACCAGACCCAGTGCCTTGAATTCAATATCCTTCTGCAACAGGCGGTGCGTTCCCACAGCAATATCCAGTTTCTGAGTTTTGATGTCGGCGATGATGCTTTTCATCTGGGCGGCAGTTCGGAAACGGTTCAAAACCTCGACCCGGACCGGAAAATCTTTCAGCCGGCGCGAAAAGGTCTGAAAATGCTGTTCGGCCAGTATTGTCGTCGGTGCAAGCACCGCCACCTGCTTTCCGTCCATGACCGTCCGGAGCGCCGCACGCAGAGCCACTTCCGTTTTTCCAAAGCCGGCATCCCCGCAAATCAATCTATCCATCGGTTTTACGCCGTCCATGTCCATATGGACGTCTTCAATGGCTTTGGCCTGATCAGGCGTCTCTTCGAACTCAAACGTGGAACAGAATTCCTCGTAAATTCTGTCCGGCGGCGCGAAGGAATCTCTTTGCATAACCTCGCGGGCGGCATAAATGGCCACCATTTCTTCAGCAACTTCGCGAACCGATTTTTTCACGCGCTCTTTTACCGCCTCCCAGGAAGAACCGCCCATCCGGTCGATTTTCGGCACATAACCGTCCGGCCCCAGATAGCGTTGAATCTTCCCCAGAGAGTTGACGGGAAGATAGAGCTTATCCCCCTCCGCATATTCGATTACCAGAAAATCATTTTCAATCCGGCCCACCGTTATCTTTTCCAGCCCCCGGTATATACCGATGCCAAAATCAGTGTGGACAACAAAATCTCCTTCTTTCAAGTCGCCGAAGGATTTTAAAAAATAACCTTCGCGCACCGGACGTAATCGCCGCCGCTGAATTTTTTTGCCAAAGATTTCTTCTTCGCTTAAAAACATCAGGTTCAGGGCAGGAAAAACAAAACTCGTGGAAATTTTTCCTTCAACCAGAAAAAGCGCCGCTTTCTCCTCGTAAATAAAGGCATGCCTCATAATGGATTGATCTTCCGGCAACAAACGGATAGGCAAATCATAAGCCGCAAGCAGATGCTGCATCCGGTGCAAATCTTCCGTAGAGGAGCAAAGAAAAAATATCTTCCCGCCGGCAGATAACCATTCCTTGATTTTTTCCGCGGTCTGCCGCAGCAGAACATCCTCTTTGCCGACGCCGGCGGCCACCTGCTCCTGGTAGTTGTCACGGTAAGTTTCAAAGGAAACAACCGCCGTTTCGCCTGCGTTTCTTTCATCGAGTTTGAGGCCGGTTAAATTTATTTGCGGAAATTTCTGAAGCACGGTGAATATGCTGCCTTCGTCTATATAAACGCTTTCTTTATCTAAATAAAATTTATCGCTGTTTCTGGCCTTGAACAATAACTTATCAATGTTGCCTTCCGTATTCCGGGCCGTCTGCCGCGCGGCCAGTGGGTCATCCAAAACAACCAGCGTATTTTGCGGCAAATAATCAAAGAAAGTGGAAAGCCTGTTCTGCGGGAAACCGCTTTCTTCTTCATATGCTTCATAAAAAAGCGGTAAAAAAATCGGATTGATGGCATTGGCCAGACCGCTTTGCAGAGTTTCCACCAGGCGGCTGCGCGTCTCCCTGCTCAGTGCAAGAGCGCTCGCCCTTCTCTTTATGTTCCGGACGGCCAGCTCCAATGCCTCCTGATTCATTACAATTTCATTAGCCGGCGGTACGAAAAACGCTGCGGCTTCGCCTGTGGAAAGCTGCGTCGCGGCATCAAACCTTCGGATCGATTCGATTTCATCGCCGAACAGTTCCAGACGCAACGGACTTTTTTCCGCCGGCGGGAAAATATCAAGAATATTTCCGCGAACGCTGAACTCTCCTTTTTCTTCCACAAGGCTTACTCTCCGGTAGCCCCCGGCCAGCAGCCGCTCGCCGAACTGTTCACGATCCAAAGAATCTCCCGCAGCTATTACCTGCAAATATTGATTGAATTCCTTATAGGGCATGACTTTTTGCATCAGAGCGGCAACGGAAGTGACAACAACGATTTTTTCATTTACCTGCAAATTGGTCATTACCTCCAACCGGGCCAGCGCTTCCTCCTTCTGCAGGGCAAACATGTCAATGGCTAAAAAATCAAGCGGCGGATAATAAAGAACCCTTTCCTTGCCCAGGAACAGCGCCAAATCCGCGGCATAGGACGATGCATCCTTTTCCTCCGGACAAACGATCAGCAGCAGTTTTTCCAGCCGCTCAAAAAGCAGCGCCGTCAGAAAAGACCGGGCGGCTCCGGTCAGACCGCCGGCATCAATACTTTTTTCATCACGGGCAACATGATCCAGCAATTTCCGGATTGGTTCGATATCGTTATTAATTTTATCGAGGATAATTTTTCTCACGGGGATTGTCTTCGCCTTCCTTAAATAAAAACCGGCTCCCGGACGGTGCTCCCGCCGGGAATACGGCAAATTTGCTTTTTCTGCTTCCATTATCGCAATTACCCAATTAGTTCAAGCCCGCTTCCGGTTCATTTCCAGCTTCGGCTCATTTAATTTTTGTTAATTTTTTCATTGACATATAAGCCACTGCTTCCTATACTTCGTCCACTAAAAGTAAATATTTATCAAAAAATGCAGGGATCTTGTCCGGAATATAAAAATTGCAGAGGGGGGAGGTGATTTCTTAATTATTTTGAAAGCGGTGAGTAGATCCAGTATCACGAAAATCAACACACAGTTTTCAATATATGAGTAAAATAAGGAGGGTTACATGAACGCCGCATTACTTTTGATAATAGCAGCCGTTTTATTTTACTTAGCCTATCGCATTTACGCCCGATATATCGCTAAAGTCTTCGAAGAAAATGACAAAAATCCCACGCCAGCCTGTTCCATGAAAGATGATTGCGATTACGTTCCGACAAAACCACTCGTTCTATTTGGCCATCATTTCGCCAGTATCGCCGGCGGCGGTCCGATAATCGGCCCCACTGTCGCACTGCTTTTCGGCTTCCTGCCGGTCTGGCTTTGGGCCGTGCTGGGGAGTATTTTTATCGGGGCCGTGCACGACATGACGGCACTCTTCGCCAGTGTCCGGGAAAAGGGCAAGTCCATTTCGGAAATTGCCAAATCAACATTGGGTAATACCGGTTTCTTTTTATTCATCAGCTTTACAACATTAATGCTTCTGCTGGTCACGTCGGCATTTTTGGGTTTATCGGCCACTGCCTTGACTTCCTTGCTTTCGCTGGAGGTGCTGAAGCTGGATCCCTCACAAACAATAGTGCAGACCGTGACGGTGGGAGGCGTCGTCCATGCCCACATCGGCGGTATCGCTTCCACATCGGTCATCGTCATCACCTGCTTTGCGCCGATTCTCGGCTATTTAGTCTATAAAAAAGGAATCAATGTTTATTTGGCCGCCATAATAGCTATCATTGTTTGTTTCATTTCCGTTTTGATCGGCATGCGTTATCCCGTTGCATTAAACACAACCACCTGGATGATTATTCTTTGTTTTTATACTTTACTCGCCGCCGGTATTCCTGTCTGGATTATTCTGCAGCCGCGCGATTTTACCAACTCATTTCTGCTTTATCTGGGCGTTGCCGCATTATTCATTGCCGGTCTTGTCGCCGGTTTCAAAGGAGTCACTTTTTCCGCCCCGGCTTTGAATGTCGCGGCGGGAACCAGCAAACTCGGTCCGATCTGGCCGTTTTTATTTATTACGGTGGCCTGCGGCGCTATTTCCGGATTCCACTGCCTGGTTGCCGGCGGAACGTCCTCCAAACAGATAGCCAAAGAATCGGATGTAAAGAGAGTGGCTTACGGCGGAATGCTACTGGAAGGGTTGCTGGCAATCGGCGTTCTGGTTGCCGTGGGCTGCGGCATAGCATTCACCGATTATTCCAATATTGTATTTCCAACGATTGCCGGAATCAAATCAAATCCAATTTTGGCCTTTGCCGCCGGAGCCGGCGGATTACTGGACAAAGGATTGGGAATCCCACCGATATACGGAACGATTTTCGGTATTCTGATGGTGGAAGGCTTCGTCGTAACGACGCTCGATACCGCGGTGCGCCTCAACAGATACCTGTTTGAAGAACTGTGGCAGGCTATTTTCAAGAACGTCCCGAAGATAATGAAATCTTATCTCTTCAATGCCTTGCTGGCCGTTTTCTTCATGTTCATCCTCGGCTACTACAATGCTTTCCTGGTAATCTGGCCCATTTTCGGCTCCGCCAATCAACTGCTGGCCGCCCTGGCCTTAATTGCCGTATCCGTATGGCTGGTAAAGAGAAACAAGAGCGTCTGGTTCACGGTATTGCCGGCGATATTCATGATGGCGACAACCTTATATTCCCTGGTAATTCTACTTTTTAAGAACTATCTCCCCAAGAAGAATATGATGCTGTCGGCTGTGGATGTTCTGCTGATTATTCTTTCCATCGGAGTAATAATCATGGCTTACAAGAAATGGAGGGAATTGAGAAGGAATACCGCACCCGCCGGACACGCCGCATAGAAAATAAAAAACCAAAACATTTAAGCGCAAAAAGAGGGGCAACCGAAAGCAGCCCCTCTTTTTTTGCAAAAAATACAAAGACCTATCTGGCACGCCGCCGGGAAAGAACCTCGGGATTTACGAGATGCGGAGGTACCCCCCCCTCCAGGCCGGCAATTAAATTCTCCACCGCCAGATGTCCGATTCTCATTCTCGTTTCCAGGGTTCCGCTGCCGACATGCGGAAGCAAAACCACATTATCCAGTTCGGCGAGGCCGGGAGCAAGAGCCGGCTCATCTTCATAAACATCCAACCCGGCACCGGCAATCTTTTTTGCCCGCAGCACCTCCACCAACGCTTTTTCATCAACAACCGGGCCGCGGGCCGTATTGATGAGAAATGCCTCCGGTTTCATCAGCGCTAATTCATTCCTTCCAATCAGGTACCTGGTCTGTCCGGTCAACGGTACATTAAGGGAAACGAAATCAGCCCGTGTCAGCAGCGTTTTCAAATCAACATACTCCGCCTGCATCTTTTGTTCCTCTTCCCGCACAAGCCGCTGACGATTATGATACAGAATAGGCATGTTAAACGCTCGGCCCATCCCGGCCAGGGCCTTCCCGATTTTACCCATACCGACAATGCCCAGCGTCTTGCCCGTTACTTCACGCCCCAAAAAAAACATCGGTGCCCAGAATTTGAACCGGCCTTCCCTAACCATTCTGTCGCCTTCGACCACCCGTCGAGCAACGGCGAGAATTAGCGCGAAGGCAAGTTCAGCCGTCGCTGCCGTCAATACACCGGGGGTATTGGAAACCATGATCCCTCTTGCGGTCGCCGCCTGGACGTCGATATTATTGTAACCGACACCGAAGTTGGCAATCATTCTTAGGCCGGGAGCACTGTCCAGAACTTCTTCGTTGATCGTATCACTGATCATCGCTAAGAGTCCCTGTTTATCCTGCACACAGGCAAGAATAAGGGACCAGGCCATCGGACAATCCTCGCGGTTCATTTCCACCTGATACCGCGCTCTAAGTGGAGCTACGACATCATCAGGAAGATTTCCCGTTACCAGTACCTTCATATTCACAACCTCATTGTTTTTTGTTAAGCATTATATACTATTAATTTTTCGGGAAAAAGACAAAAAACAGATAAAAAAAGGCGGCGGTGCTTCCCTGGCAGCGATTAAATATTGACAACACTGCTTTCTTTGGTAAGCTTACCAAAATCTTTTAAAAAGGACCGGCTATGATTTCTGTGGAACTGGCGCTGAAGACGATTCTGGCCCGTTTCTGTCCCTTAGGTCTGGAGAAAACTCCTCTTCTGGAGTCATTGCACCGCGTCAGCGGAGAAGACCTTTACGCTTCCCGCAATATCCCGCAATTTGCTAATTCCGCCATGGACGGTTACGCCGTCCGTTGCAGCGATATCAAAAATGCCACGAAAAGAAATCCGGCGGCGCTTAAAATCATCGAAGACATACCGGCCGGGCAAGTTCCCCGGAAGGAACTGACCACCGGAACGGCGGCGCGCATCATGACCGGAGCCATCATCCCCCGGGGAGCCGATGCCGTTATCCGCCAGGAAGACAGCAAAAAAAACGCAAAAACAGTTTATATCTTCACCGCCGCCGAACAGGGGCGGGATATAAGGCCGGCCGGTGAAGATGTGAAAAAAGACGAACTCGTTATTGGGCGAGGCACGGTTCTCAAACCCGCGGTGATCGGAATGCTCGCCGCCCTGGGTTACTCCTCCGTCCAGGTTTACCGGCGGCCTAGGGTTGCAATCGTTGCCACCGGCGATGAACTGGTGGATATTAATGATGCCCCGGCGCCGGGAAAAATCGTCAACAGCAACAGTTACGCACTCGCGGCTCAAGTCCTGGCCTGCGGCGGCATACCGGTCATGTTAGGCATTACCCCGGACAAAAAACCGGCACTCAAAAAGAAATTCAATGCCGCACTGCGTTCCGATCTGATTATTTCTTCCGGCGGCGTCTCTGTCGGCGACTTCGACTTCGTGAAAAATGTCATGGGAGAGATCGGCAACGCCATGCATTTCTGGCAGGTAGCCATGCGGCCGGGCAAGCCGCTGGCTTTCGGCAACATCAAAGGAACTCCTCTTTTCGGCTTGCCGGGCAATCCCGTATCGGCGATGGTTTCCTTCGAACAGTTCGTCCGCCCCTGCCTGCTGAAAATGCAGGGCCATACAAAAATTTTTCGCCAAACAGTAAAAGCCGTAAATACCGGAACAATTAAGAAAAAAGCCGGATTTAAACACTTTATCCGCGCCGTCGTCAGAAGGGAAAAAGATAAATACCTTGCCAGCGCTACCGGCAATCAGGGTTCCGGCATTTTGAAATCGATGGTCCTGGCCAACGCGTTCATCGTGCTTGCGGAAGACGTCACACAAGTTAAAAAAGGCGGTACGGTTGCCGTACAATTGTTGGATAATTCTCCTTTCTCCGCGGATAAAACCTAACAGCCGTTAATCATTCAAGCCTTCTCCGTTTTAAGATTGACATGACGGTTAATCTCATGTTTAATAAAAAATAATTCCCAAAAGGAAGTGCCAAGGTCACTGGTGGGCCTCCCGGACTTCAAATCCGGTGTAAGGGGCTAATAACCTCTTAGGTGGGTTCGATTCCCATGCACTTCCGCCAATTTATTCGCATATTTCGATATTCAACGAATAAATTTCTTTAACCTGCCTTTAACTTTCTTTAACTTTCGGGTAGTTGAGATTTAAGGTTATATTTTATCAGATTTGGCAAGATTTTGGCCTTATAAGGAGCACTGGCACATTGACATTATGAAGAGTTTCAAGAGCTACGCTGCCGAACATCAATTTATTCATACCAGTGTGGCCATGGCTGGTTAGGATAATCATTTCTACATCATTTTGTCTAGTGTAACAGGAAATAATTTCAGCAGGGTTACTACCTTCCAGTGATACAGTTTTTACTTTTATTCCTTCTGCATCTAACTGTGATTTTATATATGAAAGATATCTTTTTGAGTTGTCCTTCACATTTTCTACAACAGTA
>CAYYBK010000022.1:0-15887 GCA_964470015.1 uncultured Syntrophales bacterium | reverse complement strand
AGAATAACTCCCGGCGTCACCGGATTACCGGGGAAATGGCCGCGGTAAAAAAACTCGTTTCCGCGAAACCGGCACGCACCCTGAATCCGATCTTCATCAACGCTGATTATTTCATCAAGAAAACGAAAAGGATCCCGCTGCGGTACAAGCTCCAAAATTTCCCCGATTATGCCCGCATCAGCCTCCATAAAGGCCTCCGTTGACGTGAATAACCGTGCCGTTGATGTAATTTCCTTTTTTGGCGAGAAAGGCGACTACCTCGGCAATTTCTTCCGGTTTGCCGATGCGGCCCAGTGTGACTCCCGCCATAATCTTATCCTTGACATCCGGAGGCAATTCCCGCGTCATCTCCGTTTCAATAAAACCGGGCGCAACGGAATTTACCAGAATATTGCGGCCCCGCAGTTCCTGAGCCAAAGACTTGGAAAAGGCGTCGAGCGCCGCTTTTTCCATCGTATAGGGGATCTGCCCGCTGTTGCCCGTATGCCCGGCAACGCTCGATATATTGATGATGCGGCCTGAAGAACAGCGTACCATAAACTGCCGCAGGATCCGTTTGGTCAAGTACCAGACGCCGCGCGTCAGCTTGCGCTGCTCGTCGAACTGCTCGATCTTCATCGACATGATATCGGCGTTGATGGAGTGCCCGGCATTATTCACCAAAACATCGACGCGGCCGGCCGTTTCTTTCAATTTCACGACCATGGCTTCTACGGAATCGATATCAGCCAAATCGGCCTGAATTAAAAAACCGTTCTTGATTTCATCAAGCACCTTCTGCGCCGGCCCGGAACTTTTCCGGTAATGAATGCCGATCAGGAATCCTTCCTCCGCCAGGGCGCGGCAGCATGCGGCGCCGATACCCGTGGCTCCCCCCGTGACAAGGGCAACCGGTTTCTCCGTCATTGTTCGCCTCCTACTCTAAGCATTGTGTGGGTCCAGGTAAGTCCCGCACCCACGACGACAATGGCAATGTCATCGCCCGGCTTTACCTGATCCCAATGCATGCTCAAAACAGCCGGAGCACCGCAACAGCCGGTGTTGCCATATTGATCCACGTTATACCAATGATTCGATTCCGCAATGGCTCTGCGCTCGCACACGGTTTTCAGCATCGTCAAATTAGCCTGATGACCGATAAACTTGATACCCCGGCAATCATTTTTAAAGGAATCCTGCAGTAACTGTAAGGACTCGGAAGTTTTCCGGATGGCAAACCCCTGCACCGCGTTGCCGTCCTGATCAAAACGCCAGGCCCAGTCAACGCCGACTTTACTCCAGGCAGAAGGTCGGGAATCAAAGCCGCAATTCCAAAAACCCGCAGGCGCAGGAATGGTTGCCGAGACAACTGCGGCGGCACTGGCGTCACCGAAAAGGACGGCATGATTGCGGTCGGAATAATCGACGGTTTTCGTCAGCGTTTCCGAAACGACAAGCAAAATGTAGGGCGGCAGGGTTTCCGGTTGCATCCGCGAAAGTACGTTTATGTGCATGCCAAAGGTGGAGCAGGCGGAATTCAAGTCGAAGTTGGGCACTTCAATACCCAGCTCCGCGGCGATGGCTGCCGCTTCCGCCGGTGCAACATTATCCGGGGTAGAGCTCCCGCCGACCAGCAGGCCGATATCTTCGGCGCTGATTCCGGCACGTTGCAGAGCCAGACGGGCGGCGGCGGCGCCCATCTGCGCGTTTTTGTAACGCCGAACGGCAAAAGCCTCGCGTGGATCAGTATTTTTTGTCTGTTTGATATAGTCCAACGGCAGAACTGTCCGGCGATTTTCAATGCCAACGCGTTCCATAATCCATTCACTGCTGGTGCCGATATCCAAATCCTCCAGAAATTTGTTCGAAATAATATTATCGGGATGAAAATGTCCCATGGAGTGAAGATAAAGCATTTTTAAACAATCTCCCGTCCGATAATCATATTCTGCACCTCCCGCACCCCTTCATAAATATCGATTATATGGGCGTCGCGATTGAGCTTGGAAATTTCATATTCAGTGGTAAAACCGTAGCCGCCATGCAAATGCAATCCTTCCGTCGTGCAATATACCGCCGCTTCCGCGGCCGTATTTTTCGCCAGCGACGCATAAATGCCGGCGTCCCGGGCTTTTTCTTCGATTTTGCAGGCCGCCTTAAACAGAGCCAGCTCGGCCAATTCCACTTTTTTCCACATCGCCGTTATTGTTTCCCTGGCCACGGGAAGATCGCAAATACGCTGGCCGAACTGTTTGCGCCCCCGCGTATAATCAAGCGTCACCGCCAGCGCCCTTTTGGCAAGCCCCAGACCGATAGCTGCGACCATCGGCCGCGCATAATCAAGAACGTCAACAATATATTTGAATCCGAAACGTCTGTCGCCGATGATCTGATCCGGCTTAATAATCACATCTTCAAAAGTGACGGCAGCCGTGTTGGACAGACGCTGCCCCAATTTGTCCTCGGGCTTGCCGATAACGATTCTGCCACCGCCGGGGACATCGATATTTCTCGTATTGCCGCCGATATCTGGTATATCCCGGGCAGTTATCCGTCCGACCGGAATGACAACGCATGCCATAAAATTGCTTGTAGGTTTTCCAACTTTACAAAGAACGGTATATTGGGAAGCATAGGAAGCGTTGGTAATAAAACATTTGGAGCCGTTTAAAACATAGGAACCGTCGTCCCTCTTGGAAATAAACGAAGTCATCATGGAATTATCAGAACCGGCGCTCGGCTCCGTCAGGCAAAAAGAAGCCAGAAAAGGATTTTCCGCAAAAGGCCGGAGATACCTTTCCTGTTGCTCCGCCGTACCATGCTGTGCAATAACCACATTGGCAAGGTCATTGCACATCGCCGAAGTGGAAATACCCGTATCACCGAAGGAGAGTTCTTCAATAATCAGCGCTGACGAAATAACGTCGATCTCAAATCCTTTAATGGATTCGGGAATACACAAATTAATAATACCCATCTCCCAGGCTTTGTTAATGATACTCCAGGGAAAAGCATGGGATTTTTCCATTTCCAAAATGTGCGGCGTAATTTCATTTTTAACCAGCTTTCGCACGGTATCCACATACATTGACTGATTTTCATTCAATTTAAAATCCATTTGGGCTGCCTCTCGTTTCCGTAATTTTTTTTACAAACTTATAGAGCCGCACCGGAGCTTCGCTGAACAGGAAGTTTTTTAACCCGCTGCTGCTTTACATGACTGCCTTTTTTTGCGGAAATTCTTTCGTTTCCGCGGTTACAATCGGTTTTATCCCGTATTTGGCTTGCAGGAATTTTTCCATTGTTGCGGGATATAAGATATAGGCAAGCAAATCTTCATCCGTGCGCACTAAATCGCCGACAACTTTTTTTGCCTCGATGATTTCCGGCGGCAGAAAATCGGCCGGCCTGCCGGTAACCGGGGTTTGCCCCCGTTTGTAATTTTTTAGAATTTTTTTGGTTAACTCCGGATCAATCGGCAGCGGGGTTCTGCCGTATAAACCTAACGCCAGGTCTTTGATCTGATTGGTCAGTTTTACATAACGGCCGAAGAGAACATTCAACACCGCCTGGGCCCCGATGATTTGGGAAATCGGCGTTACCAAAGGCGGGCAGCCCATATCGCGGCGCGTCCGTTCTACTTCTTCGTAAATTTCTTCCAGCCGGTGCAAGGCATTCATTTCCCGGAGTTGTCCGGTTAAATTGGAGATCATACCGCCGGGGATCTGATGAGCAAGCACTCCGCTGTCGATAATCGAAAGCTTCTGATTGGCAAGAAACTGATTGTACTTGGGAGCAATGCTTTCCAGATGCTCTCCCAGCACCAGCAGTTTGTGCAAATCTATTCCGACGGCGCGTCCGCCGCCCAACAGCGCCGCCACCAGCGGTTCCACCGCCGGCATCGATGTCCGGAGCGCAAAAGGGGCGAGGCAGGTATCAACAATATCCACGCCGGCTTCGATCGCTTTTAAATAAGTCATACAGGCCATACCGCTGGTATAATGAGTATGCAAATGCAGCGGCACCGTAATTTCTTTTTTCAGAGCGGTAAATAAATCGTAGGCATCATAAGGAGAAAGCAGACCGGCCATGTCTTTGATACAGATGGTATCGGCGCCCATACTTTCCAGCTCTTTGGCTTTCCGGATATAGTAATCCAGATTATATACTTCACCGCCCATGCGGCCTTCCGTCAGCGAATAGCAGACCGTTCCCTGAAAATGCCTGCCGTTGGCTTTAATTCTTTCCAGGCAGGTCTCGACGTTGCGAAAATCATTCAAGGCATCAAAACAACGGAAGATATCAATACCGATTTCACACGCCTTATCGACAAAAGCCCGAACCACGTCATCGGCGTAATGCCTGTAGCCGACCAGATTCTGCCCGCGCAACAGCATCGCAAAAGGCGTCTTGGTAATATATTTTTTTAACACCTTCGGCCGCATCCAGGGGTCTTCTCCCAGAAAGCGGTGCATCGTATCAAAAGTTGCGCCACCCCACACTTCGATTGCCCAGAAGCCGCAGCTGTCCATTTCCTCGGCGATGGGAATCATGTCTTCCGTTCTCATCCTGGTGGCATAAATCGATTGATGTCCGTCGCGGAATGTATTGTCCTGAATCTTTACCGGATTGGTTGCGGTTTTATCTGCAATATTCAAAGGCTGTCCCTCCCTGACTGAAACTAATATTTTGCCCCTTTAAATAAAAAATCAAGTTTTTTTAATCGTAACAACATCAATCCGCGCCGGCAAAAATTTTTTCGGCGGAGGCAAATCCGGTAACCGACCGGCAGATGATATTGATTGTTTTAAAAAATTCGCGCAAAGGACGGCCCGGACCAATCTCATAAATTGTTTCGGCACATTGAGCCAAGCCTTGCATATTCTTGCGCCACTGGACGGTGTTGCTCAGCTGATTGACCAGACCATTAATTATTTCCGGCACTGCAGCCGCATGGAACCCCCCCGTGAAATTTGATGTCACCTGCAGCGCACATTCCGGCCTTAATCTTCCTTCGGCCTCCCTTAATGCCAGCGCAAATGACTCTTCAATCGATTTCATAAACCGGCTGTGAAAAGGAGCACTGACATTCAAATGGACGAAGCGGAAATTCTTTTCGCCGGCCAGAATTTGCGACAGTTTTTTTTCCGCTTCCGGCAGGGCGGCGGCTTCGCCGCTGATCACAATCTGGTTGGCGGAATTAATATTGGCAACGTCAAGGGGCAATCCTTGCATTGCTTTCGCCAGCAAACCGGCATCGATTCCTTCCGCAATAACCGCCGCCATACCGCCGATACCAACAGGAACGGCTTCCTGCATAAGACGGCCGCGTGTTTGTACTATCCTCAGCGTCTCCGCCAACGGCATAACACCAGCGGCGACGAGCGCGGTAAATTCACCCAAGGAATGACCGCCGAAATATCCGGGCAGAAAATTATAGCGCTCCACCAGGCCGCGATACATGGCGATCTCCGTGGTTACAATGCAAGGCTGGGTGTATTCGGTCAAATTGATCCGCTCATCGTCGCCGAAGCACATGGAGGCAACATCCCAGCCCAGCGCAGCGGAAGCTTCTTCATAAGTTCGGCGGCATACCGGAATCTGCTCAAAAAAATCTTTTCCCATCCCGGGTCTTTGCGCACCCTGCCCGGGGAAAACTACTGCGACACAATCATTTGCGCTCATTAGAAAACCTCTCTTGGCGTTCTCGACGAATAATTGATTATATTGCAACCGCGCCATTATAAGCAGAATCTATGCCGGAATTATATTTTTTTAAAAAAAATTAACCGCATTGATTTTACTGATAAGATTTTATCGCTTACCCATGGGATAACCTGCCGACGGCAGGCTGCTTGCGTAATTATCTTCACAGTGCGTAGTATTTTTCGCACCTTTCCGGATAAAAGCGCCGCCCCCAGCAAAAACGGATACGCACCCGGCGGGGCGTCCGGAAACCGGAAACATCCGCTCAATTACAATTTTTGTTGGCTTTTTCAGCTTTTGCGCGATATTAAAAACGAATGGATACTTTTACCCTGGCCGCAACAAGTTTCATTATTGCCCTTTCTTTGTTTATAACCGGCAAGAAAGATCCGCTGCAGACGGCTTTTATCAGTTTGTGCCTTGCTGTTTTCGTGACCGAGGTCGGTGTTTTTTTCCATGATATTTTTGCCGCGGTTTTCTGGAAAAAGATTGAATACCTCGGCACCGTGGCAATTGCTCCCTGCGCCCTCTGGTTCTTCCGCCGCCTCACCCACAACAGGTCAATCCCGACACAGGGGCTAATTGTTTTTTCCGTTTTTTTGAGTGCCGTCGGCGCTTTTGCCCTGTTTACGCCCGCCGCCCGTTGGTCGCATTTTAATTCTTTTGTTCTGGTCTATACATACGCCTCTCTGGCGCTTTGCTATGTAGCGCTTGTCCGCTACGTAAAGAAGCTGCCGCCCAGTGTGGAAAAAAAACGCCTCGGCTATATGCTTTTTGCCTGTCCCAGCGCCGTCATTATCGGCAATATTGATTTACTCAATTATTTCGGCTTCGGTCTTGCGCCGTTATCCGGCATTGTCATGGCGGTGCTGCTTTACTTCATTTTGCTCATCGTCGCCTACCCGCAACTTCACGAGCTGCATGATTTCTTCGCCCGGGCACTGGTAATTTTCGTGGGCACCTTTCTAGGCGTGATTATTTTTTATTTTGCAGCCGGAATTTTCAGTAACAGTCAGCTGCCTTCTTTTACCAGTATCCTTATGGCTTCCTTCCTGATCGTCATCTCCCTTTCCCCGGTACGGATTATTTTGAAAAAAATCTTCAGCTTTTTCTACCCGGAAAGTCAGAATATTTTCACTTCCCTTTATGAGTTCGATGAAAAGCTGGAAAAGGAGAAGTCGCTGATGCTGGCGGAAATGGCGCCGGTCTTCGCCCATGAAATCCGCAATCCACTGGGATCAATCAAGGGCGCCGCCCAGTTTTTAAAGGCGGAGGCGGTTACGGAAGAACAGCATAAGCTGTTCGATGTCATCATCGAGGAAGTAAACAGGTTAAACGGTGTCGTCAATAAATTTCTCGACTACGCCCGCCCGTATAACCTTATGCTCAAACCGCAGAATATCAACAAGCTGGTTTCCCGAACTGTTTCCATAATTGCCGCCAATGAACTTGCCGGAAAAATTTCCATCGTTCAGGAACTAGCCGAAAATTTGCCGGACGTGGAAATAGACGAACAGCAATTTATGCCTGTGATTTTGAACATCGCCATCAATGCCATCGAAGCAATGCAACCGGGCGGCACATTGACTTTGCGCACCTCCCGGATCGAAACCGCCGCCGGCATTGCCGTCGGGATAACCATTCGCGATACCGGTCACGGCATCAGTAAAGAATCATTGAAAAACATTTTCAAGCCCTTTTACACCACCAAGGAAAGGGGAGCCGGCCTCGGTCTGGCAATCTGCCAGCGGATAATAAAGGACCACGGAGGAATAATCAGGGTAAAATCCATCCCCGGACAGGGAAGCGTCTTTTTCATTCGCCTTGCCGCCGCGAGCTGAATTTCATTACCCGGAGACTGCAGCATAAACGCCTTGTCGATGTCCGGTCCGGCGTTAAAAGCGGCCTTATCTATAATCCGGCTTGATTTAATATCCGACTCATAATAATTAGACCCCATGAATAAAATCCTGATCGTCGATGATGAATTAAATATGCGTCTTGTTCTTTCCGCCATGCTGAAAAAGGAAGGATACAGCATCGCTTCCGCAGCAGACGGACTGGAAGCAATGCAAATTCTAAGAAACTCCAAGATCGACGTCATAGTCACCGATTTAAAAATGCCCCGTCTGGACGGCATGGGATTACTCAATTGCGTCACCGAACAATATCCGGAACTACCGGTTATTATTATTACGGCACACGGCACCGTCGCTACCGCCGTTGAGGCCCTGAAAAAGGGAGCGCTCGATTACATCACCAAGCCTTTTGAACTAGAGGAATTGAAGAATATCATCTGCAAAGCGGTCAAAACACGCACATTGAAGGAAAACGAATTGTTCCTGCCGCCGGACGAGATCGAACGAACGGGAATTATCGGCACGAGCATGCGCTCGCGGGAAATATTCGACGCCATAAAAAGAGTGGCGCCAACCACAACCATTGTCCTTATCACCGGCGAGACAGGCACCGGTAAAGAACTGGTCGCCGAGGCGATTCATTACAACTCGCCGCGAAAAAATAATCCGCTCATCAAAATCAACTGCGCGGCAATCGCCGAAACACTGATGGAAAGCGAGCTTTTCGGGCACGAAAAAGGCGCTTTTACCGGAGCGGTCATCTCCAAGCAGGGCAAATTCGAGACGGCTCATAAAGGCACTCTTTTTCTGGACGAGGTAGGAGAAATTCCCCGCGACATGCAGGTAAAGCTGCTGCGCGTAATCCAGGAGCAGGAATTTGAGCGTGTCGGCGGCTTGCGGACAATTAAGGTTGACGTAAGGATTATCGCCGCCACCAATAGAAATTTACTGCAGGACGTCCGCTCGGGAAATTTCCGTGAAGATTTGTATTACCGTCTCAATGTTTTCCCCATCGTCGTGCCGCCGCTGCGCGAAAGGAAAGAAGACATTTTACCCCTGGTGGATTTTTTTACGGAAAAATTCAATAAGAAGCTGGGGCTTGCCTTAGCGGTTGACGGCAAAGTCAAAGAAACGCTTTTAAACTACCACTGGCCGGGCAACATCCGCGAGCTGGAAAATCTTATCGAAAGAATGATGCTGCTCGCCCCGAACAATCTCATTACCGTCAATGAATTGCCCGCTGAATTTAAAGCCGCGCTGGAAAATCAGCCCGCCGCCCGGACGGATGAGGGGAAAAAGCCTTTCAAGAATTTCATGCGCGACCAGGTGGAAAACGTCGAGAAACAAATGATTATCAAATGCCTGGAAGAATGCGGCAACAATGTTACAAAGGCCGCCAAGCAAATGGGACTGAGCCGCAAAGGTTTGCAGCTGAAAATGATTAAATACAATCTGCGCAAGTAACGCTGAAAAATAAAAGCAAAACCGATTATCAATACCGATTAATTTAATTTTACAGGAGAAAAATTTATGTTGATGGAAATGCCGGCGAACGTCCGGAAACAGTATCCGTTCCAGTCAAACTACATTAAAGTCAACGGCCACACGATGCATTATCTCGATGAAGGCGACGGAGAACCAATCCTCCTTCTGCACGGCAATCCTACCTGGACATTTCTATACCGCAAATTCATCCCTATCCTCAAAGCGGAGGGCTACCGCATTCTGAGCCCGGACCTGATCGGCCTGGGCATGTCGGAAAAGCCAAGCAACGAATATTCCTATTCGCTGCTGCATCATACTTCCAACCTGGAACAATTCATCGTCAAACTCAATCTCAAAAACATTAATCTCGTTATTCAGGATTGGGCCGGACCCATCGGTTTGGGTTACGCCGTGAGAAGACGTGAAAACGTCAAGTCGCAGTTGATCATGAGTACTTGGGCATGGACCGACGTTTCTCCGTTTCATGATTCGATCTTTCCCTGGCGCATGATGCATGCTCCGCTTGTCGGTCCTTATTTTCTGCAAAGGCGCAACGCCCTTACGGAAAGGGGGCTAAGGTTAAGCGTGGTCAACAGAGAGCGCATGACCGAGGATGTGCTGGACGGATATCGCTTCCCCATGCAGACTTATGATGACCGGGCGACTTTCCTCAGATTTCCCCGCATGATTCCCCTGGGGGAAAACAATAAAGATAATACCGCATACCACACTATCAGTCGGCTCAATGCCCAACTGCCGTCTTTAAACATTCCGACGCTTATTATCTGGGGGGAGCAGGACGATGTTTTCCCCAAAGAGTGGGCGCAGCGTTTTTACGAAATTCTTCCCAACGCCCGCCCGCCAATCTATGTGCAAGCAAAACATTTCATTCAGGAGGACGAGCCTGAATTTATTTCACGTGAGTTGCTCCGGTTTTTAAAATCTTTGTCCAGGGGGTGACAGTCATGCAATGGGTTAAACCGCAGGAAAAATTAACGGAATATCGCCGCGAGCTGGTGCTCGCGGAAACAAACCTGGCCCACTATGATGAATTCAGGCAGTTTTTCCGCAAAGAATTGGGTTTACGACCGGAAGATACGGACGGCGGAGAAAATCATTTCTTCACGGCGGAGAGCGGTCGCGTTTACGAAACAATCTTTATCGGAAAATCAGGGCGCCTGTATCCGGCGGGGTTGGAAATATGCCTGCTTATTCCTGACACTGACCCGCTTCCCGAGCAGGAAGAAATAGATAAGGATCTCTGGGAGTTTCTCGATTGGATGATCCGCGGCGTGGGAGGCATTTGGACCGCCGAATCTCTGGCGGCTACCGGAAACCTCTACCGGGTACCGTTTGCCAAGCGGCCGCAACAGTAAATGAAACAGCGGAGAGGAAAGCGGCGCTAAAATCATCGCAGGAACATTGAAAATTTTTCGGCCGGTGTTCGGAAAAGGCATCATTAGTTTCCACGCGCCGGCCAGCGAAACAACCGGCTTAAGCCTTTGCGTCAATAAGAATATTAATCCCCGCGCACACATCCAGCTGCTATCTGTTATTGTTTGCTCAATAACCGTCTATTTGATATAGGAGAAAAAGATGTTTTCAAGAGAGGCGCAAAGATGATCTATAACGAAGAATACGAAACATTGCCCCGGGAAGCACTGGAGGCGCTCCAACTAAAACGATTAAAGCAAGTCACCGCACGCGTTTATCACAACGTCGCTTTTTATAAAGATTCCTTCGTCCGGGCCGGCGTATCTCCGGACAATCTGCGATCACTCGACGATCTGAGGCGATTTCCCTTCACCACGAAAAAGGATTTGCTGGCCAATTATCCTTTTGGCTTATTTGCCGCTCCCATGAGCAACGTCGTCCGCCTGCAGGCATCCTCGGGAACAACCGGTCGTTCTACGGTTGTCGGTTATACAAAACAGGATATCGAAATATGGGCCGAACTGGTGGCACGCTGTCTGGTCGCTGCCGATATTACAAAAAACGACATCATCCACAATGCATACGGATACGGCCTTTTTACAGGCGGGCTGGGGCTTCATTACGGAGCAGAGAGGCTCGGAGCCAGCGTCATACCTATGGCCGGAGGAAACACTAAACGGCAGCTTATGATTCTCCATGATTTCGGTCCAACGGTGATCTGCTGTACCCCTTCTTATGCCTTGAATCTGGCTGAACAGGGACGGGCGATGCACATCGATATGCGTTCTTTAAAGCTGCGGGTGGGCATTTTCGGGGCCGAACCATGGAGCAGACAGATGCGCGACGAAATCGAGCAGGTGTTTGCCATTAAAGCCATGAATATCTACGGCCTCTCGGAAATCATGGGCCCGGGAGTCGCCATGGAATGCAGCGAAGGTAGAGAGGGTATGCATATTTATGAAGATCAATTCCTTGATGAAACCATTGACCCTGAAACGGGAGAAGTTCTCCCGCCGGGAGAACTGGGCGAACTCGTTTTTACCACCCTGTCGAAAGAAGCTTTTCCCCTGATCCGCTACCGGACACGCGATATCTCCCGTCTCAATACGACGCCCTGCCGTTGCGGCCGGACGTTCTGCCGCATGGAACGCATCATGGGCCGCAGTGACGACATGCTCATCATTCGCGGCGTCAATGTCTTTCCCTCCCAAATAGAGGCTGTCATTGTTGACATCGAAGGATTGGAGCCGCACTACCAGCTGATTGTCGAACGCAAAGGCACGCTGGATACGCTGGAGGTGCAGGTTGAAGTCACCGAGAGCCAGTTTGTCAACGCCGATGAAGTGAAAATTTTGCAAAAACTGGAAAAAAGGATTCTAAAAGACATGAAAGATTATCTGGGAATCACGGCGAAAATCAAGCTTGTGGGGCCAAACTCGCTCCCGCGTTTCGAAGGCAAAGCCAGCCGGGTCATCGATAAACGCAGGATATAACCGTCGCGATCATGGCGGAGACATGCGCCGTATCGGCAGTTAGGCAATTAAGCAGAACAAAAATTCCCAGGGAAACCGCGCGGGAATATGTTTTTTGCTAATTTCCCTCAGCCTGTTAATTAATGCAGCTGGCGTTGAAAACGCTCCTTTTGTCTTTCGTGGTACATTTCCCAAAATATTTCATTAGGCTGCAACCCGGCAGCATCAAGGGAAAGTTCCGGCTTGATTCTTTTTACAAAATACATATTCACCGCACCTTTATTTTTCGCCAGAATTTGCCCGCGCTGTTCCGTCACGAAGAAATCCTTTACCCGCTCGTAAGTTACTGCGGAAATGTTCACCTGTCCTCTTGCGCCGGCAGATTCCATCCTTTTGGCGAGATTGACCGAATCACCCCAGACATCATAGACAAATTTCTTCTCGCCAACAACTCCGGCCATGAGCGGCCCCGTATTGATGCCGATCCGGATTTCAAAAACCGGCCATTCCGCCTTTTTCTTCTTCCGGTTGATCTTTTCCACAACATCCCTTATTTCCAGCGAACCGAGCACCGCGTCGATTTCGTGCGTGTTGTTTACTACGGGCACTCCCCCGGCAAACATATAGGCGTCGCCGATTGTTTTGAGCTTTTCCAGGCCGTACTTATCCATCAGCCGGTCGAAAAGCGAAAAGGCGTCATCCAGTTCCTTGACCAGCTGGTCGGGAGTAAGCAATTCCGAGATTTTGGTGAAGCCGACAAAATCGGTAAAAACTATGGTCACGGCATCGTAAAAAACCGGTTTGACAAACCCCTGATCTTTGAGCTCACGGGCAACCGGCTCCGGCAGGATATTCAGGAGAAGCTTGTCGATTTTTTCCTTATCCGATTTCATTTCTTCCCTCTGTATTTCTATTTTCTTCGATTTCACCCAGCTCATGTAACGGCTGTTGTCGAGAAGATAAATAAACAAAACAACCACAACGGCCGTCGTCAGGAGGTCGTTGAGCCCGTAACGGGCGCTCATCGTATGAAATGACACGCCCTTGAGCAAACCAACACCAAAGAAGGTTATCAGCGAGGCCGCAAGTATCGCGAGGGCGGCCTGCCTGCGGACGGGAACCACGGCAAGAATGGTCAGGACAAACAAATTGCCGCCGATATAAACAGGGTCGGCCTTGGTCAGTGCGGTGATCAATGCGCAGGAAACAGCAAGATACGCACCGATAATATCCAGAAACAGCAGATTGCTTTCAGGAAATCGCCTGGTCATATAAAGGATAAAAATTATTACACTGACCAGGGACAAGCCGATTCGGAGGATGGGCAGAAGCGGTTCATCGGGATGGAGCTGATTGTCAATGGGAAGATAGGGCAGCCAGGCAACGCTTGTGATAAGAGACCCGGCAAAAAGAATCCGGCCGCACTGGTAATTTAACTCTTGTTTGAAAGTAGGAGGATATGCGGCGCGCTCGTCGGCAAAAGTTATGGATAAACGCAAACGCTCCAGCAGCGCCTTTATATCCGTCATCTCCATCCCTCCCGCGGTTACTTTATACCAACCGGCCCAATGGCCGATAAATTATTTAAAGCCTCCGGCAGATTCCTGGAAAAACAGTTTAACTAAAGAAGCGAATAATAAATTCCCCCCTCTCCGGTTTCTCTCCGGAGTTTATTTCCCGCGAGCAAATACTGGAGATGAGAAAGTGCTTCGCCGGCAGCAAACCATTTCTGCGGCACCGGGAAATCCTCCCATCTCTTGCAGTCGATGTCCCAGGTCATCTGCGACGCAACCTGATAGGCGTTGAGACCGCCGTTTCTTAAAATGACAAGAATTTCTTCCGCTCTGGCCTGATGATGCTTTTTCAACTCGGCAATTCTTTTGCGGTGCCCGGAGAATATCCGGCGATGGCCGGGAAAAACAAGCCGGATGTCAAATCCATCGATCTTATCCAGACTGTCCATATATTTCTGCAGCGGATTGCCATCAGCCGCCCACATGGCAATATTGGGAGTAATGTCTTCCAGAATGTGATCCCCGGAAAAGAAAAGTTTCTCCTTTGCTTCATAAAGACAGAGATGGCCGCTGGTATGGCCGGGTGTCTCTATACATCTAAAATCATAACGGCCGATCGTAATATGATCACCTTCCCGGAGCAAAGTATAATTTAAAGCGCCTTGCTTGAAATATTTCCGGCCGGGGTGCTTCTGCAGCGCCGAATCCGCCTCTTCTCGTGAAAATCCGTTGATCAGCGCCGTACACCTTACATTATCCCAGTGATGAGGATTTTTCATTATCTGCTCATCGGGATGATTAAAATAAATCTCGGCGGACACAGAGGCCAGATCTACAACCAACCCCAGATGATCGGCATGAAGATGCGTGACAAAAAAATCCGTTTTCTTCAAATCAACGGACAATTCCGCCAGCCCTTCATCCATTGCCTGTCGGCACTCGGGCCTGTTCATGCCCGTATCGATAATCAAAAAACGCCGGTCTCCTTTGATCACATAGGAATTAACCGCCTTTAGCGGATTATGCGGCAGCGGAATTTCCATCCGGAAAATATCGGGAAATACTTGTTCAATCATCACTAATTTTCTCTCCTTGGCAAATTACCTCGTAATGCTGCAGGCAGTGGCTTTTAAAGCCGCGCCGATGAAGGAGCGGAAAAGCGGATGCGGATTTGTCGGCTGCGATTTGAACTCCGGATGAAACTGACATCCTAGAAACCATGGATGATCCTTGATTTCCACGATTTCCGCCAGCCTTCCGTCCGGAGAAGCGCCGGTTATGCGTAAGCCGCTGTTCGTCAACTTCTCCTTGTAATCATTATTGAATTCATAGCGATGCCGGTGCCGTTCGGAGATTTCAGTCTGCCCGTATGCCGCAAAGGCAATGGAATCTTCTTTAAGCAAACAGGGATAAGCACCCAGCCGCATTGAAGCACCTTTGTTTTTGACATTAATCTGCTCTGGAAGCAGATTAATCACCGGATAGGCCGTCTGCAGATCGAATTCGGAGCTGTTGGCCCGATTCAGTCCGCATACGTTTCTGGCAAATTCGACGACGGCCATTTGCATGCCGAGGCAAATTCCAAAATAGGGAATCATTTTTTTCCGGGCGTATTCGGCGGCGACAATCATTCCTTCGATTCCGCGGCTGCCGAACCCCCCGGGAACAAGGATGGCGGCGATATCATCCAGATAAGGATGCACACCTTCCTCCGGCAGCTTTTCCGCATCGATAAACTTTAACTTAACACGGCAATTATTGGCGATTCCTCCGTGGACAAGCGCCTCATTAAGACTTTTATAGGAATCGGTGAGATTCACATACTTGCCGACAATGCCGATGCATACTTCGTTCTGTGGTTTGCTGAATTTACTGACCACGTTTTCCCACGCCTCCAGCCGCGGCTGGCCGGTCCAGATATTCAGCATATCGACTATTTTGGCGTCGAGTCCTTCGCGGTTATAAACCAGCGGAACCTCATAAATGCAGCTTACGTCCTTGGCCGTAAAAACGGACGTGATCTCGACATTGCAGAACAGAGCTATCTTCGCCTTTATCTCCTCAGCCAAAAAATTCTCCGTCCGGCACAGGAGTATATCCGGCTGGATGCCGATTTCCCGCAGCGCCTTGACACTGTGCTGCGTCGGCTTGGTTTTCACCTCGCCTGCCGTTTTGATGAAGGGAACCCATGTCAGATGAATAAAGATGGCATTTTGTCTGCCCGCTTCATTGCGGAATTGACGGATGGCTTCCAGAAAAGGCAGACTCTCGATATCACCCACCGTGCCGCCGATTTCGACAATGGCTACGTCAAATCCCTCCGCCGTTTTGCGGATGTATTCCTTTATTTCATTGGTTATATGCGGAATTACCTGAACTGTTTGACCTTCACCATCCCTCACCATCATCACCTGCAAATCGGAATAAGCATATTCCGT
>CAYYBK010000021.1:0-17588 GCA_964470015.1 uncultured Syntrophales bacterium | reverse complement strand
GAATTCAGAACAGAGAGACATGTGATCGGAATTTCTCGTCCCTTCCGGGAAGATAAACAGATTGCCGCCCGACGCCAGATACGCCTTGATGCTTTCCAGATTGTTAATCATCGCCGGTCCCAGCATTTCACTGGGTGCGGACGGCACATAACCGGCATTATTGAGCAGCCACCCAAAAAACGGCACCTTGAAAAAAGTTTTTTTAACTATCGTCCGCTGGCGCGGCAGCAGCGAAATCAGCAGGATGGGATCAAGATAAGACAGGTGATTGCAGACGATTACCGATGAATTTATTTCCCGCACTTCGCGCTGGATGGCAAACTCTGTACGAGAAACAAGCCGCCGCATCCAGGCAAAAAAGATCTTCATATGCAGATGGTTTAATTTTTGAAAGACGGTTTCGCGGTCCGCCGCTAAAAAATATGCCGGCAGATAAAGGAAGAAGAAAAAACAGATCGAACCGCAAATGAAATAAAACCATAAAAGCAAGGTAACAAAAAAATCCGGAATTCGTCGAGCGCTTCTTAAGAACATTTTAATCTCAGGAAAATTTTTTTACGAGTAAGATGGTATTCACTCCGCCGAAAGCAAAATTTTGTATGGCCGCAGTCGCAACTGGCCGCTCAATAATTTTTTGCACATGTCTGATCATTGCACAGCGTTCGTCAACATCCTCCAGATTTAAAGTCGGCGCAACAAAGCCATCCTGCATCATATAAAGAGTCAGAATGGTTTCGATGGCGCCGCAAGCGGCCATGGTGTGTCCCAAATAACTTTTTAATCCGACCACGTAAGGGTTGCTGCCGAAAACATTGTTTATCGCCTGGGCCTCGATGATATCACCCATTTTGGTGGCCGTCGCATGGGCACTGATCAAGTCAACCGCTGCAGGATCGAGCCTTGCGTTTTCCAGACCGAGTTTCAGTGTATTGGTTATGCCTTCGAGATTAGGCAGAATCAAATCACCGCCGTTATTGTTGCAGGCAAATCCGACAATTTCAGCCAAAATATCGGCGCCGCGCTTTCTGGCAAATTCATATTCTTCCAGCATCACGGCGCCGGCGCCTTCGGCGACAACCAGACCGTCGCGGGATTTATCAAAAGGCCGTGGCGTCCGGTGCGGCTCACCGTTAAATGCCGTGGAACAGGCCAGCAAATTGTCAAACACGGCAACCGTGACGGCATCATACTCATCGGCGCCGCCGCAGAGCATGGCGTCCTGCATGCCGAACTTTACCGATTCGTAGCCGTAGCCGATGGACTGACTGCTCGTTGTACAGGCGGTACCGGAAGAAATCACCCGGCCGGTAATACCAAACATCTTGGTAATATTAACGGCGGTCGTATGCACCATCGATTTCAGATAGTCAACGGCACCGATGGCCTTATAGTCTTTATCATTAGCCGCACCGAAAAAAATGCGGTAGATATCGCGCTGCGTGGTCGGGCTGCCGTGAATGGAGCCGAAAGCAACACCCAGTTTCCCCGAAGTGATGAAATCCCGAGCTAATCCGGATTGTTCCAATACTTCCTTGGCTACCTGGCAGGCATAGTAGGCGCAGGGCCCCATGGTTTTGCGAAACTGCCGTTTAAAATCATAATCAATGGGATAGTCAACCGTACCGTAAACTTTGGAATGGATGAAACGGCTGAGAAATTCATCTTCCCGCAATGGTTTTATTCCGGAAACGCCCCGCCGCAGATTATTTACGATATTCTCCTTACCGTGACCGATGGGCGTTATGGCGGAACAGGCCGTAATGACAACTCTGCGTTCCATAAATCATTTTTCTCCGCCGGCAGCCGCCCTGTTCCGGCTGATCGCTTCAATATAGCTGCAAATCTGATTTATTGTCCGTATATCCATGGCCTGTTTTTTTTCTTCCTGGGTCAGCTCAAATCCCAGCATTTTTTCTATCTCCAGCAGCAGTTCAATGGCATCAATGCTGTCAAATCCGTATGCGTCCCTTAGGTTGTCATCCAGTCCGGGATTTTCTATTTCGAATTCCCGCTGGAAAATATTTTTTATTTCTTTTTCAATTTCCTGACGTGTCATATCCGGCTTCACTTTCCAATATTTATTTTGGCGCTTTTAGCAGATATTACAGTATTTTTCTATCCCTAAAACAGCAGGAATGCCGGTGTGCGCCGTTGGAAAAGATTAAATTTGTTTAAAATCAGCTCCCGCAAAAAACCCGGCCGCCGCATCCGGCAGCAACTGCCGGTCGTTACCTGGTTGCCGAAAAATAAGCAATTCTAATTTTGCCCTCTTCCACAACGACTTTTTGGCTCTGCGCGCCGCCGTTATATTCAATGGTTATTGTATACTCGCCCGGTTTCAGGTCGCTGATGCGCAGATACTGTATTTGCCGGGGAAGCGTCACCCAACTGCGCAAATCCGCTTTTTCCGACGCAATCCAGTGCGCACTTACCGCGCCGATCGCCACTTTGGCAAATAATCCGCCGAACGGAATATTTTTCAGCGCCTGTTCAGCCGCCATTTGCGCGGCGACCTGGGCGGCAGCTTTTCCCGTCATCCGGGCAATCAGCTTCGCCATCATCGCGGACTTGTTTCTCTCGTATTGATCGAAAACGGTCTTTTCCAAATCGTACATGCCGGTAGTTTTCCCGATCGCTTCGCCGTTGACCTTAACCGCGCAATCCGTTATCGCCGATTCCAGCGCATTATATCCGGCATAGGCAAATCCCAGCGTCACCGAACCTCCGCCGGCAATAATAGTGGCCGGACCGTACTTGACCTCGTATTTCTGAGGAGCCATCCCCGCATCAACGAAGACGATCAAATCCGTAGCCTTCTCCTTTTTATTTGTGAGCCGGGTGATTTCATCTTCAAGCTTCAGCTTGCGGTATTCTATCTTGGCATCGTCATGCTTCCCTTCCATCTCATAAACAACGGCACTTAAAAACCGGGCAAACGGATTTTCCAGATAAGCCCGTTCCGGATTTTCTTCAATATACTGGTGAATCCTGCTGATGGTTTTATTTCTTTCCACCCGGGCTCCGTCAAAATCCCCCTTCCCCAGATAGGCGAGAACGAGATAAGGCGGAATCATCAGTTTTTCGTGCATTTCGGGTTCGTATTCCTGAACCGTATCGTCCGTCACCAGCGAACCCAGCCCTTCCGCAATACTGACGGTACCTTCGATCGTAAGAAACCGCTTCTCCGCCTCCTGCAGATCGGCAATGCACTGTTCATATTTGCGGGCCGCCAGGGCAACTTTCCCCCGCTCCAGAAGCTTCAGATGTCTGTCCTGCTTCGCCCCTCCCTCGCCGAGTGCTTTCTGATAATTCTTGTCCGCGAGATCCAGGGCCGTCTCAAAAGCTCCGAGTGTCAGCTGGGAAATTATCGGTGCATACTCCAGCGTATATCCGCTGGGCGGAATGTTCTGCCGCACAATCATCGTTTCGGCCGGAGCCGCCGGAGCGGGAACGGCGGCAGTCCCTTCCGGTTGTCCCAATGGCGGCGCGGCAGCCGCTGTTTCCGAATCCGCCTGTTTTTCGGAATCGGAAGAAGCAGCAGCATCCGGAAGCGGCTCCTGTTGTTCGGCAAGGGCGACATCCGTATTGCCCTTTTCCTGATCAACCACGGAAAAAGCATGCCGGGCGGAGACCGCATACCCCCGGCGTTTATAGTCGAAATAAGCCCGCGCTTCGTATTTCCCGGGAGCCGGCGGCGAATCGAAGGCCAGGAAACCCTGCTTCAATCCCTTGGGCATATATTTATAGTCACCGGCTTCGGTATCCGGAGTCCCCGCCGGCACAATGCAAATCCAGTCGGCATCATTCCCGGGCGCACCGGAAAAGAGGACCCTGATCTTTTCACCGGATCGGTAAACAGTCTTTTCGGTTGTCAGCGGCCGCGTGCCTGCCGCCGGAATATTATTCTGAACATTTTCCGGATCGGATTTTTTCTGGGACAGAACAGCGGCGTCACCGGCACGTTCCCGATCAACCACGGAAAAAGCATACCGGGCGGAGACCGCATACCCCCGGCGTTTATAGTCGAAATAAGCCCGCACTTCATATTTGCCCGACAACAGCGAATCAAACAGCAGAATACCCTGGCTCTGTCCTTTGGGTGTGTATTTGTAGTCACCGGCTTCTGTATCCGGATAGACTGCCGGTACGATGCAAATCCAGTCCGCATCTTCACCGGGCGCACCGGAAAAAAGAACCTTGATTTTTTCACCGGTCATGTAAACGGCCTTTTCGGTTTTCACCACGGGATTTCCCCACACAAGCGAAGGCGGAAAAACAACAGCGGTTAACACCAAAAATGCAATGAAAAATTTTGTCCATTTTTTTATCATTGTATTTGTCCTGTCCTCCGGCGATTATGGTGATTTCAACGGCAACCACATAAAAACTTTCAGCCGGTCTGTTTTTCTATCGCGTTTAATTCTTTTGTCAAGCGTTCCGCACCGATAATTTGCCTTGCCGCATTAAATGAACCCAGCATGGTGCCGAAAACCCCTGGTGCCACGACGTTTTGTCCGGCCAGATAGAGGCCGGACAGAGGAATATTGTTTAAGGATGCGATCTTCATCAGCTGGCGGGAAGAATGCATCACCCCATAACAGGAGCCCTCCGGGCAATTAACATAATCCCTGACGGTCAACGGCGTAAACACATCAACAAGATGAGCATCCAGCATACCGCCGAAAAGATCGGACGCCTTTCGGAGCATGGCCTCGGCAAGGACCGTTTTTTTATGGACATACTCCGCGCCGCGCGCGCCGCTCTGTGTTTTTTCCCAGGGCAGCCAATCCGCAAATAATGATTTGGTAATTATCGACAACAGGTTAACCTTGTCGGTGTCTCCCCGGCGCAGCTGATAGAAGATACCGTCGCTGATTGCTCCGGTTTCATCCGTATGCAGCCGGTAGATATTATGCGGCAATTCCCGATGAGCGGCGGCATCAACGCTGATCTGGGCAACGATTACGCCTTCGGTCTCCTGCAGATGCAATACCCGCTCCCGGAAAGAATCACGCATTGCCTGCGGCGCAATCAACCCCAGTAATGCTTTCGGATGAATCGCCGCCACGACGGCAGCAGCCGGCAATTTTCCGCCGGATTTAAGCTTCAAACCTGCTACTTTACGGTCTGTATGCATGATTTCCGTAACCGCATCGTTTAAGATGAGTTTCCCGCCAAGTTCGGCAAACCGCCGGACGAACGCATCGGTCATGCAGCTTCCGTTCTCTTTCAATCGCCAGCAGGAAAATAAATACCCGGCCAGAACCATGTGGTGAAAAATTATCGGGCATAGCTCGGCCGGCACGCCGATGAGCTGGGCCGGAACGGCGAGGACTGCTTGCAAGTCACGGGAAACATTAAGTCTGCGCAGATATTCACCCAGGGGCGTGAAGTAGTCGATATTCCGGAAGGGATCGCCCTGATTGATCAAAAAAGACGGCTGGAACATGCTTTGAGCGATGTCCCGCAGATTCCGCATGATGATTCTGACGGCGACGGCGTCACCGGGAAAAAAGGCGAGCAGATTATTTTCGTAATTATCAATTCCGGCCGGCAGGTCAAAAGTAAAATCATCGAAAATATAACGATCGATTATGCCGTCCTGCCCCGTTCTTTCAAAAAGGTCGGCAGCATTAACCCCCAAAAAGCGGAACATTTTTCCCAGCGGTTCTTCCGCACCCAATGCTCCCACATAATGCACACCCACCGGGCATTCGACGCCCGCGCGGCGATAAGAGCGCATCAGACCGCCGGGCAACCTGTTCTTTTCGACAATCGTCACATTAAACTGCAGCCGGGAAAGTAAAATGCCCGCACTGAGCCCGCCCAAGCCCGCGCCGATGATGACGATGTTATTGCCCGCCGTCCTATTTTTCATCACTTTGCATTTCCGGTTTTTTCTCTGTTTTGCTCACCGGCGAGCGGCACCGCTTCGATGAGCGTCATCAGCAGTGAGTAATTAAATGTTTCCTCGGCCGCAAGCTCGATACGCTGATAAATATTACCCTCCGGACCGTTCAGCCGGATCCGGCGCTGCCGGTAGCCGCATTCTTTATATTTATTAATCTCGATACCAGCCGGTTGCCGCGCAACCACATCAATCCGGGCACCGCCTTTCTCGCGCCAGCGGCAGGTGTGCGCCCCGTCGGACAGCGTTCCGCGTTCCTGAATATCCCCTTCCGGTGTGAAAAAAATAAGCCGGATATCATTAATCATATTCCGGGCGAAATCTTCGGTATTAAAAGGCGCCAATGCTCTTTTCACTTTCAGGGAAGGAAAGCTTTCCGCCTCAAAAAGCACCAGGCCTTCCACGGTCATGATGGCGCAGGAAACGGAGCGGGTGGCCGGATCGGCAACGGTAATACCGATTACCGCTCCCCGTTTTTCGCCGGCCAGACGAAATTCAATGGCATGAATCAGACGCACGGATTCTTTTAAAAACGGTGCGGGACAAACAACTTCTTTCATCCCCGCCGGCGGCAAAACGGGATTTATTATCGGAAGACTCCGGCAGGAAGTAAAAATTAAAGCCGTCAATAACAGCAGGCTGATGCCTTTCATTCTACATCCTGAAACAATGATTCATTAATGGATTTATTAAGTTCGACATTGCTGAAATCGATCATGGTCAAAGAGTCTTCGCTCTCAATAATCCTGACGGACTTAACAGCCATTGATTTTCCGGCTACTGATATTTCTATTCGGGCAATCATGCCGGCCATGTTTCCCTCCACCGGTATCAGTGTAATTAATGTATCCTTCCCCTCTTTAAAGACCGCTTTAAAGGAAGGATTCCGGTCGAAACGGCCGCTCATCCAGTTGGCAATCTCGCTCAGAACCAAACGCATAGCCTGCACCGATCCCGATTTATCTTCGATCATGTTGCCACCGGACATAATATATCTTCTTGTTTCACCTCTGCTGGAAATGATTATCGCTTTTAACGGTTTCAGGTATTCCCAGCGGAAAGAATCCGGTGCGGCATAAAAAAACCTGCCTTCCGCCACAAGCGGTTTTGCTAATATCTTCATTTGTTTTTTTTGCACAAAACGGGCCTGGACGGTTTTCAGCTCGGCGGCATCTCTGCGCACCCGCGCAAAGTCGTCACCCCAGGCCCCATAAGGCAGCAGAACAGCCAGCATCCAGGATAGATGAATGAATAATCTTTTTTGCACAAATTTTCCCGTCTTTACCTTTCTCCGGTGCGCCGCTGGATCTTACCGGAACTGTTAATTACCATCACTCCGCATCCCTGTCCGCCTCGATCCACAAGGAAGCTGCGGACTGCAATCTGTAATATGCGGCTTTTTAAAAAGAAAAGGGCAACAGATAAGAGCCCGTCCCCGCATCCGCGGGACGGGCAGCAAAGTCCGTTAAACCGGCAGAATAATTATCAGCACATACCGCCGTTGATGGCAATCGTCTGTCCCGTAATATAGGAAGCGTCATCCGAACATAAAAAGCGAATTACCCGCGCTACTTCCTCCGGTTTTCCGACGCGCGCCATCGGTATTACCTTTTTAATTTCTGCAAGCGGCACATTTTTCGTCATATCCGTCTCAATCAGGCCCGGCGCGACAACATTAACCCGGATGCCGAATCTGGCCACCTCCGCCGCCAGCGTGCGGGACGCTCCGATCAGCCCCGCTTTTGCCGCCGAATAATTCGTCTGTCCCCGGTTGGGCATCACACCGGCCACCGACGACACTGAAACAACCGCACCACATTTATTTTTAATCATTTCCCTTAAAACAGGCTTGGTCATATTATAAAAACCCCGCAGAGTGGTAGCGATTACATTATCCCATTCCTTTTCGCCCATCATGAGAAAAAGTCCGTCGGCATTAATGCCGGCGTTATTGACCAGAACATGTATCCGGCCGTGGCGTGCCACAACACCGCCGATGCTTTTCCTTGTCTCGTCAAAATTGACGACGTCAAACTGCAGCGTTTCACCCGTTCCTCCCGCATCCCGGACAAGTGCCAACGTCTCGGCCGCCGCCTGTTCATTTGTTTTGTAATTAATGACGGTAAAATAGCCGGACTTAGCCAGTTCCACGGCCGTTGCCCTACCGATACCACGGCTTGCGCCGGTAATAACCGCAATCTTTTTTTCATCCATGTTTATCTTCAACTCCTCGCAGTTTTATACGCCATTATGACTTTGCAAAACGCCCCGGCAGTGTTCAGTCCTTCGTCGGATCCTCATTCATCCGCAAGGCCTGCAGGACAAACACACCCATGGTTTTTTCCTCCGCCCGGACAGTGCCCTTGATTACGCTGTAATCATCAAACGAATAGGAATTGCCGACGCTCGCCGTAAGACGCGTTCCGACGGGAATCTCCGCAACATGAAAAACAGCGCTCTTGATGCCGACCAGCCATCCTTTGCCGCCCGTTTTCCCCTGCTTTTTTCTTTTATAGCCGTCAATGGCGGCGCCGGTCTGGGCAACAATTTCAATCAGCACGATCGGACTGACCGCCCGGCCATCGGAAAGCGGCCAGTTTTCATTTACAACAGCCTCCGCCACGGCTGTTTCCGGCGTTATTTCCAGGAGCGCATCGATCATTCTGATCGGTCTTCGATGCGGGATCAGGCTTTCAATATCAACTTTCAGCTGAGTCATCACGCTTATATCTCCGCAGATAAGTTAATGAGAAACAAGGATAGAAGTCAACTAAATTGTTTCTTTGACTTCGCTTTTCCTTTTCACCGCTTTGCTCTCGTCCTTTGTTATGGATGCAATCTTGTATGCTATTAAAATCATTAGCATCAACGGTTAATTGATTTTTTCTGACTTTTTGGATAAGAAGCATTTTTAAAAAGTTTGCCTGACAGAACCGCTTATGACCAGAAACCAATTTGCAAGTTTATATAATAAAATCCTGGCGCCATCCAAAACTCTTTGCCGCAGGGATTTTACATCCCACGGCTACAGTTATGGCGAGTTGTTTGAGCTGGCGGAGGGCATCAGAAAGATCTTAAGCAAAAGAGGCAGAGAAAGAACCCTTTGCCTGTGTACGGAAAACAAGGCAGTCGTTGCCGCCGCCGTTTTGGCCTCGCTTACCGGAGCCTGCCGGCTTATTCTGCCCTATTCCTTTTCCGCTCATGCACTCCGGGAAATGCACGAAGCGGCAGGTTTTGATGCCGCCATTGCCGATCATCCGGAAGAAATGCCGGCGGGGATCGAAATAATTACCCCGCTTCCCGGCCGGTTGGAAAAAATCTGCTCCGGATCACCCCGTAATCCAGACGACCCTTTTCTATTTCTCTTTACCGGCGGATCCACCGGCAAGCCGAAAGTCTGGTCTAAATCACCCCGTAATTTACTTGCGGAAGCATTCTACCTGAAAGAAGAATTTGCCCTCGGAGAAAAAGACCTTTTTCTGGCCACAGTTCCGCCTTATCACATTTACGGACTCCTTTTCTCCGTGCTGATTCCCTTTACCGCCCAGGCCAGGGTGCTGCCCGACATCTATACTTTTCCACAGGAAATCATTTCCGCCGTCAACAAGCACAGGGCTTCCGTTCTGGTCAGCGTGCCGATTCATTACCGCGCCATGCGCGTGGACAATTTGTCTCTTCCGTCACTCAAAATCGCTTTTTGCTCCTCGGGCGTCCTGGACCGCCCCGACAGTTTATATTTCCTTAAAAAGACCGGCCTGGGCGTCACAGAAATTTACGGTTCCACGGAAACGGGCGGCATCGCATCACGCTGTATTAGCGAAAATATTGCCAGCTGGCAGCCCTTCCGCATCGTTTCGTGGAAGCTGACCGGCAGCAGATTATCCGTGCAATCCGATTTTGTTTCCGCCGAGATGGAGCAGGACGGTGCCGGTTACTGCCTGACCGGCGATGAAGCCAGCGCCGATAAAAACAATCGTTTCATCCTGCTCGGCAGGGCCGACGGCATCGTCAAGATCGCCGGCAAGCGAGTAGATATGCTGGATGTGCAAAATAAAATCCGGGCGCTTCCGACGGTGCGTAATGCCGTAGTGGTTTCGCTGCCTACGGGAAAGGGGCGGGACAGCATTATCGCCGCCCTGGTTGCCTGCGATTTGACCGAAGTACATCTGAAAAAACTGCTGGCGGAAGTACTGGAACCTTACGCCGTGCCCCGCCTCATCAAAATCGTTTCCTCGATTGCCACCACGGCAACCGGCAAAACCGACCGCCGTCTGGTGGAACAATTACTGGCAGCCGACAATCAGTAACACTGTCCGGAAATGGTTAATCGATCCGGCAACGATCTACCCCGTGGTACAATGATTGAAATTGCATTTCGAATGTGCTAAAAATCGGCCGCAAACCAAAGGGAAAATAAATCATGCGGCCATCCGTTAAAAAACTGTCATTAATGGCATTGTTCGTTCCAATCTTCTTCTCCGTCACCGCCTGTAGCTTGTTATCAACCGGTAACTACGGCAAATTCGTGCCCGATTCCGCTGTAACCGCCGCCTTTAGCCGGGCGGAATTAAACCCAGAGTTTCATTACTACATCACCGGATCGGACACTTACCCGCGGTCCATTCTGGGCCTGCATAAGGGCTATGTATTTGATTCCCCTCTCTGGAAAAAAGTCGCATTCAAACCGGATGAGTTCAAAGAGATTACCGCCCGTATGCAGCACCGCGCGCTTGATTACTGCCGGCAAAATCCCTTCGGCTTCGCCGTCACCGATAGCCGGGGGAACCGGGTCGGCGTATGGTATTCCATTATGGTAAATAGCATCAGCATGCAAATACGGGAGGGCCGGAAAATCTTCATTTATCCGCCCAATGACATAGAATACCGTGATTATGACGGACAAGGCAATCAATAGCAACGCCGGGGCGGGAAACGGCTTCCGCCGGAGATGATAAAAGCTCAATTATTCCCTGATGCTGGCTGAAACAAAAGAACATTTTGCTTCCGGCCTGCTGTTTTCGCTGGCATTTATCCCCCAAGTATGGCATGGCAGTCGCTGACTGCCGGCTTTTTTTCCGCACCGGCGTTTAGAGATGATGAATTTAACCGTCCGATGTCTGACGGCGATGATAACCAAACAAAACCGGTTTTTCTGATTTAAAATAAGCCATGCTGAAGAAAAATTCCCCCGGCAGATGCCATTTGTTCGTAATCTTGTTAATTTTGCCGCTGCTGATCTTCCCTGGAAAGGCGGCAGCGATGCCGCTTTCGGATGCCTCAAGCCCGATACCCGCAGCGGCAATGAAACTCGTTCAGTTCTGCACCGATCCCCAGGGACAGTTTGACAGTCAGGATGCCACTACGCTTGTTGACTATGTGCTCGCAGCCAAAACGGAAAGGGAATCCGATCTGCCGAAGCTGAAGGACGCACCGGGCGCCTACTATGAATTCGATACCCGGATCAATTTTGCCGGTTTTCTGCAATACTCTTACGGCAAGCAAATCCCCTCGTCCCTCACCAGCCCCGCTTCGCTGCGCTATTCCCTGTGGAGCGGCATCTCGGGAGAAGAGCAAAAACTGACCGGCAACTGGATTCCGCTTCCGGCAGACGGCAAACCGCTGATCATCTGCGGCCTGCAGCGCGACGGGATCACGCCGGATCTCCATACAGGAATTTACTACGAATACAACCTGAAAAAAACCTATATCCTGCTTAATCATAAGGGAAGGCAGGTTTTGATTTCCATATCCAAACAGATTGACATATCGGACATCGGCAAGAAAGGCGTCATCCTGGGCAGTGACGACGACTGGAATTACTATTATTCGGACATCCCCGGTTCGACGAAAACCGGGCTGGGCTGGATAAAATCATATATTTACGATTATTTTTCAGTGGGGGTGCACGCCGAGAGCGTTTCCGCCCCCGCCACGGTCAGATCCGGTATTTTTCAGTGGATCCGGGCCGGTTGGTCCGGCATCAATTTTGTGCAGACAAGCCATATCATCAACGGCATAAAGCGCAATGCACGAAATACAAAATTGATTTTGGAATCGCCGCATCTGCCGGCGGCAAAACAGCTGGCTGCCACTTATAGGCAGCTTGCCGCACTGCCGCACAATGATTTAATAGACCGTTATACCGCTTTGCAGCAGGCACGCCAGTCGCTGGCCGTTGCGAGCGGGAAATTTGCGACGAAAGAAATAAAGCAGCAGACCTACGCCCACATCCCCAAAGAACAGATTCTGGAGGAACTAATGCTGGAATATTTCAAAAACAGAATGGGGAAGCATTCTCTGCTGGTGGAATAAGCAGGCTGTGGCATCAATTAGCATGTTCCGGCCGCCTTCGCTTAGCGACCGTCGGCAAGCTTTGTCTGCAACCGCCGGTAGCGATGCAGGAGAGAATCTCTTTCTGCGTCAGAAAAATCATTCCCCCCGTCCAGAGCGCTTTCCACTAACCGCAGGGCACGACCGTAATCGCGCACTCTGTGTTCCAGCCATTTAGCCAGTTCCGATACTGCTGAAAATTCCAAAGGCGGACAGGATGTCATTTCCTGCCAGATTTGCACTGCTTCGTGCCACCGGCCGGTACTTTTGTACAGCTGCGCCAGCTTCTTTTTCGCCGGAGGGGAAAAATCGGCGCCATTGCGCTGCCGGAGCATACTCAATATTTTATCGGCTCCGGCCGCATTACGGCGTTTTAATAAAAGACGTGCCGCCGAAAGATAGTCATCAGCACGAATGCTTCCATCCGGGCATTCGGCGGTGATAATTTCCGTCAGATGGGCAGCAAGAACGGCCATGGAAATTACATCGAGCCGGTTGTGTTCAAAGATTGCCGCCAGCAGGCGTCCGTCACGTCTCCGGAGCCAATCGAAATAACGCTGCGGAATTTCCCAGCCGGGAATGTCGCCTGCACGCTCCAATCCCATGATTTCTGCTTCCAGTGTACAAAGCCGGCTGTTTTCCAGGCGATGCCCCAGCAGACGGCGGGAGGGGTGCAGCAAATCCAGCTGCGGGAGACTCGCCGGATCGCCCGGTAATCTGTTCATGATAAAACGGGTGGCCAGCAGATTCACGTCAAAAGCCTTACCGTTGAATGTCACCAGGAATTTTTTCTTTGCGGCTATCCCGGCAAAATGCGCCAGTGCCGCCTTCTCTTCACCGAAATCGCGGGCCAAGAGTTGGCAAATCCGGAAATTTCCGGCCTCAAACCACCCCAGACCGATTAAAAAAGCCATTGTGCCCGTTCCCCCGGCCAATCCCGTTGTCTCCGTATCCAGGAATAAGGCATCGGCGCAGGTAAGTTCCCCGATTCGGGGATTATCAGCCAACAGCGCCGCCGCCGCCATGTCGAAACCACAGGATTCGCCGATGCAGCGCCGTCCGTGACGGCAGGAGCCGCAAACGACTTCGCTAGCAAGGAAAAATTTACCGCAGTCGTTATGCACTTCCGCACCGGATACGAACTCCCGCAGATTGTCTTCCCTGACCTTTACTTTAAACGCCGGGGCATTTCTCCGCCGGTGCGACACCACATCGTCAATACGGCGGCGCAGGTCATCGATTTGCGCCTTTTTTGCCGGGCGCGGTACGGAAAGCGGCATATTTTCGCCCGTCAGGCGTTTCAGTTTATCAATGTAACTCATCCCGCAAGAATTACCTCGATAATTTTCGAAACAATCTCCTTGGCCGATTTTCCCACTTCCAGCGTCGGCCCCACACAGGAAGGACAACCGAAGGCACAGGGGCATTTTTCAATGAGCGTCCTGGCCGCCGTCAGCATATTTTTATGCTCGCGGTAGAGCAGCTCGGAGAAACCGATGCCGCCGGGATAGGAATCAAAAATGAAAACCGTCGGATCGAATTCGTCAATCCTTACGACTGTTTTTCCGTCCGACAATTCCCTCTGACCGTCATTGAAGCTGGTGATGACACGTCCCGTTTTGCCCCGGCTGACAAACCATTCGCCGCTTTTATCGCCCAGGGAACGGTCGATATCATGCGTATCGGCCATCAAATACATCGCGGATAAATGGTGCAGAAGATAGGAAAGGCCGTTCAAACCGTCAATTACTTCCGCGGGGCTGAAAGCAAGCGTCCGCAAACAATCCCGTGGAATGGTAAACCAGTAGCTGGTCGTATGCATATCCTTTTCGGGCAGGTTTACATCACCGTACCCCAGATTCTCCGAAGTATAAAATTTTATTTTCTTATAACCAACGACTTTGCGCACCACCTGAACTTCCCCGTGCTCCACGATCACTTTTTTGTCTTTACGCGTTTCAAACGAATCGATCACCCGGACATTCGTATAGGTCATGGCATCGGTATAGTAATCGGCATTTACCTTGCGCACGTAGGCCTTCTTTTCCGCAAGATCCAGTTTATCCACATGATACTGCTCCGATTCCATCATATAAATGGCATCGTTATGCAGGGCGGTAAAAGCGCTGTCCCAGTCCACTTCCGCAATCACCCTGTGTTTGCCGGTTTCAGTAATATCGACAACCACAACATTTTCCGGATTGATTGAACGCAGGCTTACTTCATCGGCCGGATAGCTTTCCGCCGCCCAGTGCCAGCGATCGTTTGTCCTGTGCAGCACGCCTTTTTCCTCCAGATAACCGAGGAATTCTTCCAGATTTTCACCGCCGAACTTTTCTCCCTTTTCAAAGGGCAGTTCAAACGCGGCGCTTTTGATATGATGCAGTAAAATGAGCAGGTTATCAGGATTAATGCGGCAATGCTCGGGCGACAGGGAGAAAAAATAATCAGGATTCTCCATGATAAATTGATCCAGCGGGTTGCTCCGGGCAATTAGGATTGCCAGGCTTTGGCCGGTGCGGCGGCCGGCACGCCCCGCCTGTTGCCGCGTACTGGCGATGGAACCGGGGTATCCCGTCATTATACAGGCATCCAGGTTGCCGATATCGATACCCAGTTCCAGCGCGTTGGTGCTTACTACTCCAATTACCTCGCGCTCGCGCAAGCCGGTTTCGATTTCCCGGCGCAAATTCGGCAGATAACCGCCCCGATAACCTGTCACAAAATGATCGTTGGGGATTCCGGTGCGCACAAATTTATCCTTCAGATATTTCGTCAGAACCTCGACATTGAGACGGCTTGTGGCAAAGACAATGGTTTGAATGTCATTAGCGATGAGATCGGCTGCAATTCTGCGCGCCGGCGTCATTGCGCTCTGTCTTATACCCAGTTCTCGGTTGACCAGCGGCGGATTGTAGAGAATAAAAGTCTTGGCGGCCGCCGGCGCTCCGCTTTTATCCAGCAGCGCGACTTCGCGTTCCAGTATCCTTTCCGCATGCTCGCGGGGATTGGCAACGGTTGCCGAGCAGCAGATGAAAACGGGATTGGCTCCGTAAAAACGGCAGATGCGCACAAGCCGGCGAACAACATTGGCGAAATGAGAACCGAAAATACCGCGGTAAATATGCAGCTCGTCAATTACCACATATTTCAAATTGGTAAAAAGTTTCTGCCATTTGGTATGATGCGGCAGAATGCCGGCATGCAGCATATCGGGATTGGTCACGACGATATGACCCTGCCGGCGGATGGCCTGGCGGGCATCATCCGGCGTATCGCCGTCGTAGGTGAACGTCCCGATGTCGGCCCGGAGATCGCTGACCAGGCGGTGCGCCTCCTGCAGTTGATCCTGCGCCAGCGCCTTGGTGGGAAAAAGGTATAATGCGCGTGTCTCCGGCTCTTCCAGAATTTTTTGCAGCACCGGCAGATTATAGCAAAGAGTTTTGCCGCTGGCCGTCGGCGTGACCAGCACGACATCCCGGCCGCTGCGAATGAAGCGGACGGCCTGCGCCTGGTGCCTGTAAAGTTTTTCCATGCCCCGTCCGGCAAGGACGGACTTCAGACGCGAATCAACCCAATCGGGGTAATCTTCCCATTCGCCGGGCTTCGCCGGTATTTCCACCAGCGCCGCCGTATTGTGCCGGAAACTTTTGTTTTTCTTTAAGCGGGCGATCCATTCACCGAGAGTCAGTTTTGCCATAATATTTCTCGTCCCTCCTTATAACGGCCGCAGCGGGAAGCTTTTCCGTCCGGTGTTTTTCCGGCACAAGCGAAAACTCCTTCCGAAAAAACAGGCAAAGACAGCAAGAGGCCGTCCCTGTTTCCGGACGGCATTGGTCAGTCGGAATTTTCATGAACAACAGGCCCGGGTATCGTTATTACCGCCTTTTGTACCGGCCCATTATCTGGGCCTCCGCCAGCACATGCCCCTTCATGGCCTTGAGCAATTCTTCCTTTGTCGCACCGGCTTTCAAATTCAGCAGGGCATCCAATGCGTATAATTTTAAATAATAGCGGTGCGTTCCGCCGGGCGGACATGGTCCTTCATAGCCAAACTGTCCGGAGGTATTTTTCCCGTTCTTCCCGATGCCCGCCAGATCTTCCTGCCGGGGAACACTGTCCGGTAAGGCATTGATGTTTGCCGGAATATCGAAGATAACCCAGTGCACCCATGTTCCGGCCGGTGCATCGGGATCATCACAGACGAGCGCAAAGCTTTTTGTCTCAGCGGGTGTGCCATTCCAGGCCAGCGGCGGCGAAATATTACTTCCGTCGCAGGTATACAGCGCCGGAATCATTTCTCCCTGCTGGAAAGACGGGCTTTTTATCTCCATCATGTTTTCCTCCCTTCCCCTTAAACACGAGTCGAGCAATTATAAACGGATTAAAATGCAGCCGCAATATCTGTTTGCCGTATATGCTGCAAAAAATCGCGTTTTATCAGCTTCAGCGCAGTGCCTGCTTGATATCACCGGCATAGCCGGCAACGATTTCCAATAAAGCGGGATTATTTCTGTTTTCATCAATCATGCGGACAATGGCGCTGCCGATCACCACACCGTCGGCAAACTGTCCGATTTCGCGCGCCTGCTGCGGCTCCGATATGCCGAAGCCTACGGCAATGGGCAGTTCAGTGATTTTTCGTACCCGGCCTACCGCCTTTTTAATGGTGGCAATTTCCGGGGCCGCGGTCCCGGTAATTCCAGTAATGGAAATATAATAAAGAAACCCTGCCGCACGCGCGGCAATAAGCCGTGTTCTTTCCGCATCGGTAGTGGGCGCAATCAGGGAAATAAAATCAATGCCGGCGGCATCGGTATACTGCCGCAATTCCTGCGCTTCTTCGGGCGGCAGATCAACGACCAGGATACCGTCCACACCGGCTTTTTGCGCGGCTTTGGAAAACTTTTCGGCCCCGTAAGCAAATACCGGATTGTAATAGCCGAAAAGCAGGACGGGGATCTCCGAAGACCGTCTTACTTCTGCGACCAATCGCAAGACCCCTTCCAGGGTCGTACCGGTTTTTAAGGCGCGTTGCGCGGCGGCCTGAATAACCGGACCATCCGCCGTAGGGTCGGAAAAAGGGACGCCGATTTCCACGATGTCCACACCGGCTTTTTCCAGCGCCAGGATAAGCTTTTTTGTAACATCCAGGGAGGGATCGCCCGCCGTCAGATAGACAATCAGGGCTTTTTCGCTTTTACTACGCAATTCATTAAATTTTCCGGCAATTCTGTTCATTTTTATTCTCTCTCCGTAATAATCTGCGCATCCTTGTCGCCCCGACCCGAAAGGCAAACAACAATGATTTTGCTTTTCGGCAGCCGGGGGGCTATCTTCATGACATACG
>CAYYBK010000020.1:14689-17722 GCA_964470015.1 uncultured Syntrophales bacterium | reverse complement strand
CCGACCCTATCGCCCAGCTTTGGGGATTAATGCAGCGCTTGAGGAAATTGAGAGAAATCAAGGAATATTTTATGACCGCGATGTTGTCGCTGCCTGTCTGAGATTATTCCGAAAGGGGAAATTCCAGCTTAAAAGGACTTAATTATACATAATTATTGACCATATGGAGCAATAAATAAAATCAATTTATCCTAACGGACAAGTATACATATCCTCAGGGATAAAATATCATTCATTTCCCCACAGTGAAAAGACAGGCCGGCTGAAAATATTTCCTGGTAATCGTCCGCCAATCTCCGCTTGACTTAAAGAAAGGAACTCTTATAGTAGGCACAGAAGCTCTTTTTTCTCCTAACCTTGGATTAAAGACATTTCTTTTAACCGCAAGCCGTTCGGGAGGTGGATATGAAACAGGGAATTGTTTTCAAAGAGAAGGCCGCCATAATTATTATCAGCAGTGTTTTCGTCGCCATGATAGCTCTGCTGCTGGCCTGCACCAGCCAGCCCGCCCGGACTTACCTGCAACCGCTTCCGCACTCACCTTGGGGGGATAACTACTCCTATCGCTACGATCCCACCGAGAAAAAACCAACAGCTTCCGTTCCGGCAACGATCATCGTCGTAAATCCGATGTACAAGGAAATAGAAGAAAGCGCCCTGCGGGAAAGAATTTATTCAAAAGTAGGGAAAGGATTCTCCGCCTCTATGGGCGTGGACATGGATAAAATCATTGTCGCCAAGGGTATGACCTCCAAAGGGCCTTATAGTTCACTGGAGGACGTCACTTATTCCGATAAAAAAATCTCTGATCTGACACTGGCGCCGAAGGTGTACATTTCCACTGACATCAAATACGGGAGAATGGAAACCTACTCCGGCTACAATCAGGAAAGACAGTTTACAACACGTTATAAAAGAAGTTTTGACATGAAAATAGGAGCATGGATTTCTTTTGCCATGCAGGAGCCTTTGTCCGGACAGAAAATGTGGGTAAAGAAACTGGATCTGGAAGATATCACGATGTCCGGCGAAGAATATTCGGAATCAAGGCGTCAATATAATTCACGGGGACAATTTATCGGCTACGGAGAAAAGGAAATTGTATATGACGGAAGAACCGACGCCATGGCCAACGCCCTGAAACAGATGTACCCCATTATAATGCAGAAATGCTGGACTTACATGGATACGGAAGAAATCCTGTCTTTAAAAGATAAAGTTAAAGAAATCAGGGAGCTGAAAAGATATTGAGATAGATTATATCAAGGAGCTGCTGAATAAATATATTTTTCACTGGATGCCGGAAAAGACGCTGTGGATAGGCGGAAATGCTTTACTTTGGGATGCCCGCTGCGCCGGAATTTACATAGGTTTCGGCATCGGCACCATCTATCATCTGCTTTACTGCCGTAAGGTACAGGCCCTGCCGCCATTAAACATAATAATTTTCAGCGCTTTGATGTTGACGGCTCTTCCGCTCGACGTTCTCACCGTTACCTTCCACTGGCGGGAAGCATCAAATGACTTTCGCTTTATGACGGGGCTGCTTTGGGGGTCGGCCGTTTGTGTTTTTCTCTACCCCGCCTTCCTCGTTCTTACCGGCAAGAAAATTCCAGCGCGGTCGGCACTGCCGGCACTCCGAAATGCTCTTTTGTACTACTTAAGCGCCGCCGCCGCCGCGCTCTTGGCGAAGTGGAACAATATTTTCTCCTATGCGCTTCTTTTCGCGCTTTCCCTGTTCGGCTTTGTCAGCCTTGCCGTGATGCTTATCATCAGCTTTAAAAAAACCGCCGCAAAACTTGCAAAGCATATATTAAGATGACTACCGCTTTTTGCTCTACAGTCCTCAGAATATTCATTTTCCCTCCTGCCGGCAATCTTCTTTTTATCGGCCCTGCTTCCTAAAGTGCCCGCCCTTCCCTTGTCCTGCATCCCCGGGATGTTGCATATTGCCGTAATATTTTCCGTATGAACAACCAAAATACTGCTGAACTCTATCGCAACATGTGATAAATGCTTTTAAATAAAGCATAACTTTAATAATTTTACTTACGGTAAAAGTCTGCACGGAACTAATACTGAAGCACGGCGGGCAAAGAAGCAGCGCCGATCAGTTGGACAATGCATTGTGGTTTCTCATTAAAGGTATCGCGGCAGAGGAGGTTATGTGAATTATATCGATTCTTTTTTCAACCCGCGCAGCGTTGCTGTAATCGGCGCGAGTTCATCAAGGCACAAAGCCGGCAATGATATCATCCGTAACATGATTGCCAACGATTATCCGGGCAAAATTTTCCCCGTTAACCCCAAAGGCGGAGAAATACTGGGGAACAAAGTATATCCTTCCATTGCTGATCTTCCCGCCGGAATAGATCTGGCGGTAATTATTCTTCCGGCAGCGCTGAATCCGCAAGCAGTCCGGGAATGCGCCGCCAAAGGCATCAAAGCGATTGTTGCCGCCGCCGGAGGATTTTCCGAAGTAAACGCGGAGGGGGAATTACTGCAGACAGAATTGGAAAAAGCAGTCAGAGAGACCGGCGTTCGGATGATCGGCCCGAATACTTCCGGGCATACTTCCACACCTGCCCGCTTCACTTCCAGCTTCTTCCCGCTCGGCAGAATTCCGCGGGGCCGCATTTCCTATATTGCCCAGACGGGAAATTTCGCCACCCACACAATGCGCTATATCGCCACCGCCGAAAACTTCGGTGTAGCCCGCGTAGTCGGCATCGGCAATAAAATCGACATTGACGAAAGCGATGTGCTGGAATTTTATGCCGCGGATCCGGAAACGGAGGCAATCTTTATCTATCTGGAAAGCCTGAAGAGCCCGCAGCGCTTTATTGAAATTGCCCGCCGGACAACAAGACACAAGCCGATTATCATGCTGAAAGGCGGGGCTACTGTCAGCGGCTCCCGTGCCGCCGGGGCGCATACGGCGGCGCTGGCTTCCGACGACCGCATCATAGAAGGCGCTTTGAAAAAGGCCGGCATCGTCCGGATATACAAATATTCCGATCTCATACTCGCCGC
>CAYYBK010000020.1:0-14679 GCA_964470015.1 uncultured Syntrophales bacterium | reverse complement strand
TGCCGCTGCCCATGGGCAACCGCGTGGGATTTCTCGCTCCGTCGGGGGCAATGCTGGTAACGCTGACGGATATTTGCCGGAAATTTTTGAATTTGGAGATACCCGATCTGGACGAGGCAAACCGCCGGCGGCTGCAGGAGATCAGTCCGTCTTACATCCGGATGCGCAATCCCGTCGATATCTGGCCCGCAGCTATGGTCCACGGAATTGACTTTGCCTATCAGGAAGGAATGAAGGCGGTTTTAAGAGATCCCAATATTGACGCCGTTGTCGCAATCCTGCTGATCACGGATGAAACGGGAATTCCCAATTTGCAGCTTCTTGTTGATGTTGCCAGGAGCAATCCGAAAAAGCCCGTTTACGTCACCTTCAGTGCGGAGAAAAAACACATGGAAGCAGCCAAAGAATTTCTCGAACCCCGAGGAATACCGACCTTTCCCCTGATCGAGGAGCCCTTTGAGGTTCTTTCCATTCTGGCGCAATGCCGGAAATATATGAATCGCAGCTAAAGGAGCCGGATCAATGACAGAAAAAACGGATGATATCATCAGCAAAGCCCGCGCTCAGAATCGCAAGACGCTTTCGGAATACGAAAGCGCCACACTGCTGACATGCGCCGGGATGCCGATGGTCAGAGGAATCGTCGCGGGAAACCTGACCGATGTGAAAAAAGCGGCGCAAACCATAGGATACCCCGTCGTTTTAAAGGCCTGCGCTGCCGAGATCAGCCATAAAACCGAAAATGGCTTGGTGGTTTTGAATCTGATCAGCGAGCGCGATCTGGAAGCCGCTTATCAGAAAATAAGAGCATCCGCCAGTTTCAAAAACGGAGAGTTTCTGGTGCAGGAAATGATCAAGGGATCCCGCGAACTGGCAGTGGGGATGATACGTGATGCGCAGTTTGGCCCCTGCGTTATGTTCGGGCTCGGGGGAATCTTCACGGAGGCGCTGGGAGATGCTGCTTTCCGGCCGGCGCCGATCACCACCATTGACGCGCGGGAAATGATCAGCGAAATCAGGGGGCAAAATATTCTCGCGCAGCTCCGCGGCCTGCCGGCGGTGGATATTGACGCGCTGATTCAATGTCTGATGGTGATGAATGACCTGGCCTTGGACCGTGAGGAAATCCTGGCCATCGACGTCAATCCCCTGATCATCCGCGGAAACAGGCCCGTGGGCGTCGATGCCCTCGTGATCATGCGCTAAATACCGGCGGAGAACTGAATTTCCGGAGGACGTTTTCATTCTTTAAAAATGGTATTGGTCAGGTTTTCGTTCTCTTTGGGCGTTTCTTCCGCTTTTTTGCCGTCGTCAAGAGAGCCGTTTTCTCCTTTTGCCGCATCAACAACCTCTTCGTATTCCGGCAACACGATCCCGCGGCGCACCATTATTTTATAAATTTTTTCCGACCTGTTTTCCACATAGCGCGATGTGCCGTCGGGCTTATAGCGGCGGGGATTGGGCAAAACAGAGGCCAGCTGCGCCGCCTCGTGAGCATTCAATTCCGCGGCGTGCTTCCCGTAATAGTTCTTTGCCGCGGCTTCGATGCCGAAAATGCCATCGCCCCATTCGGCTACATTCAAGTATAGTTCGATGATTTTTCGCTTTGTCAACTGCCTCTCGAGACGCCAGGTAATAATTGCCTCTTTGATTTTTCTGATCGGGTCCTTAGCCGGGGAAAGATACAGATTTTTTGCCAGCTGCTGGGATATCGTGCTTCCTCCCGCCTGGAATTTCCTTTTCTTGATATCCTTTTCCATGGCTTTCTGCATTGCTTCGAAATCAAATCCTTCATGAGCCCAGAACTTATCGTCCTCGGCAATGATGACGGCTTTCATGACATAAGGCGATATCCGGGAAAGCGGAACCCAGGTGTTTTTGATGCTCTTCTTAACACCATTTTTCGCCCAGATTTCTTCCCGGTATTTCATGAATGCCGTTTTGTCCGGTTTGTTTTTTTTCAAGTAGGCAATATCGGGATAAACAAAATAGCGTCCGATATCTATTGCAAAATATCCGCCGATGACAAGAAACGCTATAAGAAGTATTCTTTTCAAAAATGCCATAACTACCCTTAAAATTGTTCCGTACTTCTTATACTTCATCGTCCGGGATTGCAAAATAAATTGACAGACTATTCAATTTTTAGTATGAGGCAAACTCCGCAATCAGTGGTACATTGGAGAAAGACAATTTGGTTTTCTGTGTGCAGGAGAACATATCCTTCCTAAATCGGCGTCCTGTCGAAAGCTGTGCACCGTCAACAAAATGGGGCCCCCCGCAAATATTTAAGGAGGTACTTCATGATGAAACGGCAGATTCTTATTTTTACAGGATTTTTAGTCCTCTGCCTGTCATTAAGCTTCATATCCAGTGCGCTGGCCGAGCAATACCAGGTTAAAAAAGGCGACAGTCTTTACAGCATCTCCAGGGAATTCGGGGTAAAAATCAGCGCTATCCAGCAAGAAAACTCTCTCGGGGGAACAAAACTTAAAGCAGGACAAATTTTAACTATCTCCGGAAACGGCAGCGCCGCACCGGCAATCAAGGCAAAAACAAAATCGGTTACACAAACCGGACATCTCTCATATTATATCGTAAAAAAAGGCGATACTCTTTCTTTGATTGCCAGAAAAACAGGCGTTCCGGCAAAAGAAATAGCAGCGCTGAACAATATTAAACCCCGAAATTTGCGGATCGGCCGGAAGCTCATGCTGGCTCCGCCTCCGCCAATCAAGAGCCCCGCCATCGAAGAAACTTTGTCCGACGATGAAGCCGATGAAGAAATGATGCAATCTCTTGCACCCGCCGATCCCGCAGAGGACAATAAAAGGAATCCCGAATTGTTGGGCAAATGGGAAAGTCCGGATGAAAGGAAGCTACTGGTCAAAGTCGCAACCGGCTTCTTGGGTGCACCTTATAAGCTGGGAGGCTCTACTGTAAGAGGAATCGACTGTTCCGCCTTTGTTCGCAAGATGTATGCATTCTTCGATATAACCCTGCCCAGAACGGCCCGCGAACAGGCAAATGTCGGCCTCTGTATCGAGAGGCAGGAGCTCGTCGAGGGGGATCTGGTTTTTTTCCGGACACGGAAGCCGGTCGGTCACGTTGGCATATATATCGGCAATAATGAATTCGTCCATGCCTCTTCGCGGGACCGCGTTGTGAAAATCGACAGCCTTGAAACTCCTTATTTTTATAAAAGATTTGTCCGCGCCGTACGGCTAAAAAGTTTGGAAGACAGCGGCGTTTAATGCGCTTTTTTATCCCGGTTGATAAAAACGCCGATGCAGGCTATATAGTAAAAAAGAAAACCGTTTATCAAACGAATTTAAATGAAGGAGAAAATGAGTTTTATGGAAACAAGAGATGTAGTAATCGTAAGTTTATGCAGAACGGCAATCGGAGATTTTATGGGCAGTCTGAAAGATGTGACTGCCAGAGAACTGGCGATGACTGCCGCCACGGAAGCTATCAAAAGATCGGGCGTTCCCGCCGACAAGATCGATGAACTTGTCATGGGGCAGCTTTACACCGGAATGCAGGGCTCGCTGCCGGCACGGCAGGTGGCAATGAGAGTAGGCCTTCCGCACAGAAGCACCTCCGTCACCGTCAATCAGAACTGTGCCTCCGCCATGCGCGCGCTGGAAATTGCCGCCACCAATATCATGATCGGCAAAAATGACATCGCCATTGCCGTCGGCGCGGAAAGCATGACCAATGCACCTTACCTGATTCCCAAAGCCAGAATGGGCTACAGAATGGGACCGGGGCAAATCGAAGATTCGATGATCCGCGACGGTCTGGTCGATGAACTTGTACCGGGACACATGGGAATGACAGCGGAAAACATTGCCGCAAAATACGGCATCACCAGGCAGGAATGCGATGAACTGGCCTATATCAGCCACACACGCGCCAATGCCGCTGTTGCCAACGGCATTTTCAAACGGGAAATCATTCCTGTGGAACTAAAAAGCAAAAAAGGCGTAAAATTATATGATACGGACGAACATCCCATGAAGGACATCAGCAAGGAAAAACTCACTTCCCTGCCGACAGCATTCAAAAAAGACGGCGTAATCACGGCCGGCAACGCTTCCGGAATCAATGACGGTGCCGCGGCGGCAGTGCTTATGTCCAAAGCCAAAGCCAAAGAGCTCGGATTGAAACCTCTGCTCAGAATAATCAATATCTGCCACGCAGGCGTTGATCCCGCTTATATGGGAATTGGTCCGGCCTACGCCATTCCGAAGTGCCTGAAGGAAGCCGGCATGAAATTCGGCGACATCGACTACTGGGAAATCAACGAAGCCTTTTCCGCACAGTGGCTGGGTGTCGGCAAAATACTGAAGGATGAATTCGGCATGAATCTGACCATGGATAAAGTCAATCATAACGGATCCGGCATAGCGCTGGGACATCCGGTGGGCTGTACGGGCTTGCGTATTATCGTCAGCCTTTACTATGAACTGGAAAGATTGAATCTGAAGACAGGCGGCGCCTCCCTTTGCGTGGGCGGCGGACCGGCGATGGCTTCTCTGTTCACAAGAGATATATAATAAGGCCGCACAGCCTGTTCAATGAAAAAAAAGGCAGCCGCACAGGCTGCCTTTTTTATTCAGCGCTATTCCCGAACGAGCGGCCGAAGCTTTTTGCCGGTTGATTATCGGCACGGTTTATTATATGAAGATGCATACCTAGGTTTTATTCACCGTCCGCAGTAAATAACCAGGATTTGATATATAATTACAGCAAGCTACCGCTAAAGGCTTGAATATAAGGATAAAGATAATGGGAAAGAATCTGGTTGAAAAAATTATCGCGCAGCATCTGATCAGCGGCAAACTTGTTCCCGGCGAAGAAATCGGGATACGGATCGATCAGACATTAACCCAGGACGCCACGGGCACCATGGCCTACCTGCAATTGGAAGCCATGAATGTGCCGCGGGTCAAAACGGAATTATCCGTGAGTTACATCGACCACAACACTATTCAAATCGGCTTTGAAAACGCCGACGATCACCGTTACCTGCAAACCGTAGCAAGGAAATACGGCGTGGTTTTATCCCGCGCCGGAAACGGTATCTGCCATCAGGTGCACCTAGAAAGATTCGGTATCCCGGGCAAAACACTGATCGGATCAGACAGCCATACGCCGACAGGCGGCGCCCTGGGCATGGTTGCAATCGGCGCCGGCGGACTGGATGTTGCGCAGGCAATGGCCGGAGAACCATTTTACCTTGTCTGCCCGCACGTGGTCAGAATAAATCTGGAAGGCAAACTGCCTCCATGGGTTTCCGCCAAGGACGTGATCCTCAAAGTGCTGGAAATATTCACCACGAAGGGAAACGTCGGCACCGTCTTTGAATACGGCGGCAAGGGAGCTGCTGCGCTCAGTGTTCCCGAACGCGCTACCATAACCAATATGGGTGCGGAATGCGGGGTAACAACATCTATTTTCCCGAGCGATAAAATGACCAGGCTGTTTCTCCGCGCGCAAAAAAGAGCAAAGGACTTCGTCGCACTGCAACCCGATGCCGATGCCGAATACGCCAGAACGGTTAATATCAACTTATCAAAACTGGAACCGCTTACAGCCAAACCCCATAGCCCCGATAACATCGCCACTGTAAAAAGCATGAAAGGAATCACCGTAGATCAGGTCTGCCTGGGCAGTTGCACCAATTCATCCTATAAAGATCTGGTAACCGTCGCGAAAATTCTTAAAGGCCGGGTTGTTCACCCCGATGTCAGTTTCATTTTAGCTCCGGGGTCCAAACAGGTTTTGGAAAATCTGGCCGCTAAAGGATATTTGACCGGGTTAATCGCTGCGGGGGCAAGGCTCATGGAGAACGCCTGCGGCTTCTGCATCGGCAACAGCCAGAGCCCCAAATCGGGTTCGGTATCGCTGCGCACTTCCAACCGCAATTTTCACGGCCGTTCCGGCACGCTGGATGCAGATGTATATCTGGTCAGTCCCGAGACAGCGGCAGCGGCGTTAATCACCGGCAGATTTACCGATCCGCGCAAATTGGCCGGATTAGGCATTAATTACCCGCGCATCACCATGCCGCAAGACCTTATTATTGATGATTCGCTGCTCATTCCTCCGGATAGAAAGAAAGCAAATGCCGAAATTTACCGCGGGCCGAATATCGGCGCACCGCCCGTCAACGATCCCCTGCCGGAGAAAATTGAAGCGCAAGCGACCATCAAACTCGGCGATAAAATCACTACAGATCATATCATTCCCGCCGGTGCCCGCATGAAATATCGTTCCAATATTCCCAAATATGCGGATTTTGTCTTCGAAAACGTCGATGCTTCTTTTGCCGGACGCGCACGGGAAATTAAATCCGCCGGGAAACAGAACATAATCGTCGCCGGATTTTCTTATGGCCAGGGATCATCGCGCGAGCACGCCGCCATTTGCCCGATGTATCTGGGCGTCCGGGCTGTTATTGCCAAATCGCTGGAAAGGATTCACACTGCCAATCTGATTAATTTCGGCATCCTGCCCCTTGTCTTTCTTGATGCTGGTGACTATGACCGGATAGAACAAGGAGACGATCTGGAAATTGCCGAAGTCCGTAAATTAATCACGGCGGGGAACGATTTGCTTGTTTGCAACAAAACAAGAAAAAATTCTTTTTATGTAAGCTGCTTTTTATCAGAACGGCAAAAACAAATTATCCTCGCCGGCGGCGCGCTGAACGTCCGTAACGCCGGAAAGTAACAGATACCAAAAGGAGCAATTTTTTGAGTGAAAAATAAAATAAAAGTAGAAACAACCATCGTCGAAATGGACGGCGATGAAATGACCCGGATCATGTGGAAGATGGTCAAGGAAACGCTTCTTTTCCCCTACCTCGACATGAACATAGATTACTACGATTTGCATGTCAAACACCGCGATGCAACTGATGACAAAGTAACGGTAGCAGCGGCTCAAGCCATTATGAAATACGGCGTCGGTATCAAATGCGCAACGATTACTCCCAATGAAGACCGGGTCAAGGAATACGGTCTGAAGAAAGCGTGGAAGAGTCCCAACGGAACAATCCGCGCTCTGCTTGACGGTACTGTTTTCCGCAAGCCGATCCTGGTCAAGAATATCAAACCGGGCGTTTCCGCCTGGAAAAAGCCGATTACGATCGGCCGCCACGCTTATGGCGATGTTTACGGCAACACGGAATTCGCCGTTCCGGGCGCCGGCAGACTGGAATTGGTCTTTACGCCGCAGGACGGCGGTAAAACCGTCAGCGTGCCGGTATTTGATTTTCCCGGACCGGGGCTGGCGCAGGTAAACCATAATCTGGAGCGGTCCATTTTAAGCTTCGCCCGCGCCTGCTTTACTTACGCTCTGAGCGAAAAAATCGATCTCTGGTTTTCCACAAAAGATACCATCTCCAAAATCTACGACGCCGGTTTCCGCGAAATATTCCGGCGGGAATTCGAAAAAAACTGGCAGGACAAATTCCAGGCAGCGGGAATTAAGTATTTTTTCACCCTGATCGACGATGCGGTCGCGCGCATTATGAAGACGGAAGGGGGCCTTCTCTGGGCGCTGAAAAACTACGATGGCGATGTTCTCTCCGACATGATCGCTTCCGCCAACGGCTCTCTTGCGATGATGACCTCCGTGCTTGTTTCGCCCAACGGCTGGTTTGAATACGAAGCGGCACACGGCACCGTGCAGAAGCATTACTACAAGTATTTAAAGGGAGAGGAAACTTCCAGTAATTCCATGGCATTGATTTTCGCATGGAGCGGCGGTTTACGCAAACGCGGTGAGCTGGATGGAACACCGGAAGTAATTGCCTTCGCCGATAAGCTCGAGGCGGCGGCAACAGGCACTGTGGAGGAGGGAATAATGACCGGTGATTTGCTGGATATCGCGGAAAAGAAACACACCAATAAGAAAGTAACCACGGAGGGCTTCATTGAAGCCGTCGCCGTTAACTTGCAGAAAAAGCTGAATGGTTAAAAAATCAATATCAACGCTACCCAATCTGCTGGACTTCACGCTGGAGGAAACGGAGGAATTCATTTCCGCCCTGGGCAAGGAAAAATTCCGCGCCCGGCAAATCCGCAAGTGTCTTTATGCAGCCGGCCATCGTTCCTTCGCCTATATGACGACCATCTCCCGCGATTTTCGCAGTAAACTTGCGGAAATCTCCCGCATCGCACGGCCGGAAATCGTCAAAATCATGCAATCCGGAGACGGCACAAAAAAGGTTCTCCTGCAACTGGAGGACGGACTTTTTATTGAAAGCGTTTTGATCCCGGGGAAGAACCACTGGACCATCTGCGTTTCCACTCAGGCCGGTTGTGCGATGGGTTGCGAATTTTGCCTGACGGCGCGCGGCGGCTTTAAAAGAGACTTGCAGCCTTCCGAAATTACCGGACAGCTGATCGCCATGCAACAGGAACTTCCCGAAGGACCAAACATCAAAAACATCGTGATGATGGGCATGGGCGAACCACTGGCCAATTATGACAACGTGTTGAAGGCAATAAAAAATTTCACCTGTGACTTCGGTCTGGGCTTTTCCAACAGGAAAGTTACGGTTTCCACATGCGGTCTAGTCCCGCAGATAATTAGACTGGGCAAGGATATCTGCATCAACCTGGCCGTATCGCTGAATGCACCGGATAACGAAACACGGAACAGTCTCATGCCGGTTAATAATAAATATCCACTGGAGCAACTGTTGGACGCCTGCCGGCAATACCAGATGCCGGGGCGCCGCCTGCTGACCTTCGAGTATATTTTACTGGACGGCGTTAATTCTTCGCTGCAGGATGCCCGGAAATTGGCGGCGGTGCTGAAAGGACAACGCTGCAAATTAAATCTGATCGTATTCAACGAATTTCCCGGTTCGCCGTTCAAGTCGCCGCCACCGCAGGAAGTAAGCAAATTCCAGCAATTTTTAATGGATAAACATTTTACAACTATGCTCCGGGCAAGCCGCGGCAGCGACATTATGGCCGCCTGCGGCCAGTTAAGCGGGGCGATGAATTTGTGAACCCGTTTATGTGTCGCCGGGCATTTATCGCAGAATATTTTGCCGCAGCGAAAAAGAAGATGATAATAAGGCAACAGCGGTTTCCCATAATCTTACAAAAAAACCAAGATACTGCTAAAGGGAGGTAAATAAAATGTATCAGAGCGATGCGGACAGAACAAAGGAGGCCGTCCAGGCCATGATCAAGAAAGGACCGATGAGATTGGTTATTATTCTTGCTATTATTATTTTCATCATCCTTTTTTTAAGACCGTGGACGCAGGTCGGTCCGGGACAAAGAGGAATTGTCCTTAATTTCGGCGCCGTCCAGCAGCAGGTGCTGGAAGAAGGACTTCATTTCCGGGTACCGCTGATGCAGGAGATCATAATGATGGACGTGAAGGTGCAAAAGGCCGAAACGGATGCAGCGGCGGCTTCGTCCGATCTTCAGGATGTCAGCTCGCGGGTGGCTTTGAATTACCACATTGTGCCGGATCGCGCCAACGTCGTCTATCAGAAGATCGGCATTCAGTTTAAGGAACGCATTATAGACCCCGCCATTCTGGAGGTCGTCAAAGCAGTCACCGCCAAATACACGGCGGAAGAACTTATAACAAAAAGGCCGTCCGTCAGCGAAGCCATGCGCATGGCGCTTACCGACCGATTAAGAGCGCACAACATTGCCGTTGATGCCTTTTCCATCGTCATTTTCAGCTTTTCGAAAGTCTTCACGGAGGCAATTGAAGCCAAACAAACGGCGGAACAGCTGGCGTTGAAAGCCAAACGGGATCTGGAAAGAATCAAAATCGAAGCAGAGCAGAAAATAACAGCCGCCAAGGCGGAAGCGGAATCGCTACGCCTCCAGCGGGCGAACATTTCCGCCGATTTGATCGAACTGCGGAGGATAGAAGCCAACATGAAAGCCATTGAAAAATGGAACGGAATTCTGCCGCAGGTAACCGGCGGCGGAGCGATACCGATGATCGGTCTGGGCGACACGCAAAAGAAGGTTAAACCCTAAACGTAGATTCATCCGTCCAAAAAAAGAGTCGTTATCATGCAAAATAACGACTCTTTTTTCAATTTCTTATCAGCATCTGCCGGAGGCTTAGAAATTTTCCGCGAGGACCTCATAATATGATTGCGGATGCTTGCAGGCCGGACATTCTTTCGGCGCCTCATCTCCTTCGTGCACATAGCCGCAGTTGATACAATGCCATTTCACCGGAGATTTCTTCTTAAATACTTCTTTATCTACGATATTCTTAACGAGTTTTCGGTAACGGGCCTCGTGAAATTTTTCCACTTTGGCAATCTGCTCGAAAGAACGCGCAACATCGATGTAGCCTTCTTCTTTGGCCACTTTCGCAAATTCCGTATACAAAAAACTCCATTCCTCTTTTTCACCGGCGGCGGCAGCCTCCAGATTTGTTTTTGTGTCTCCGATTATCCCCGCGGGGTACGAAGCGACGATTTCCACCGCACCACCTTCCAGATACTTAAAGAACACCTTGGCATGTTCTTTTTCATTTTCGGCGGTTTCTAAAAAGATCCGGCTTATTTGCTCAAATCCTTCTTTCTTCGCGGCACTGGCAAAGTAGGTATAGCGGTTTCTCGCCTGCGATTCACCGGCAAATGCAGCTAATAAATTTTTCTCCGTCCTGGAACCTTTGATAGATTTCCCCATATCCTCTCTCTTTCCTCCTTGTATTTTTTATAAAATTTACACACTGCCGGCAATAAGTCAAGAAAGCTGTTAAGTTGTCACGCCTGCCGGGAGGCACATTGATAGCCTAATAATTTCAATATATTAATTTATGTTACCGGTTAAATTAACTTTTTGGCGCAGCCCTGTTTTCCCGCGCTGATTTTTTTATTTTCCGGGGCGGCAACGGCCGGATGCCCTTCTTGTCTCTTAAAAGCCGGGAAATATCTTTCTGTCGCCGCGTTACTTTTTGTCCGCCCATCACTAATCTTCTCCTGCATCGTGCCATTATGCCGCATAAAACCGGCCGCCAACCCCTTTGGCGTCAGATGCATTCTTCCAGAGGCAGAGTAAATGCCTTCACACCGGCCCGGGGATATTCCAGTTTCAATCTTTTTACCAAATCGCAAAGTCCGGCAATATCTTCATCCCGCACAGCCAGAAACAAGGCATTATTTCTGCCCGGCCAGCAATGCGTGCCCAGCTTCGGCTCTGAATCCGGGCCCTCGCCCATCGCCCCCTGCATTTTGGTATATGATCTAAAACCGGCACTCTTAAAAGCATCTATTACATCCTGGTCAGACGCTTCACAGTACACCACCAGAAACATTTTCATTAATCATCCCTCCGGAACAGGCAACGATATTTTTATCTTATCCTTAAACTACTCCAGCGGTCTTTTCAATTTTCTTCTTTTAAAAAATTCCTGCCAGTCGTCAAATATGTCGTAGGCCGCCGGCACTACAACCAGGGTAAGAAACAGCGATGTAAGCAACCCGCCGATTACGGCAATACCCATCGGCGCGCGTGTTTCCGCGCCCTCACCCACACCCAGGGCAACGGGCAGCATACCGAAAACCATGGCAAATGTTGTCATCAAAATGGGTCGTAACCGGACCGGACCGGCATGCAGGATCGCTTCCCGGCGCGACATGCCCCTCTCCCGGGAGATATTGGTGTAATCGACCAGGAGAATGGCATTTTTTTTCACCAAACCCATTAAGAGAATTAAGCCGATAATACTGTAGATGTTAATTGTCTTGCCGGTAATAAACAGCGCGCCGAAAGCACCGATAAAGGAAAGCGGCATGGAAAGCAAAACCGTTACCGGATGGATAAAACTTTCAAATTGGGAAGCAAGAATCATATAAGCCATGATTATCCCCAGAATGAGGGCAAAAAGCAAATAGCCGAAAGACTCCTTCATTGTATCGGCCATACCTTGATATTTGGGCAGATAATCGGGGGGCAGAACACTGTCGGAGATCGTATTCAACTCATTAATGGCATCGCCCAAAGGCTTGCCTTCCAGGCTTGCGAATATGGTAATCGCCCGCTGCCGGTCAACGCGATTGATAACGCTAGGACCGCTGCCTTCCTGAATTTTGACCACGTTGGAAAGTTCAACCAACGTTCCGTCTTTGGCCCGCACATAGATATGCTCCAGATCGCTGCCGGCCTGACGGTCCTGGGGATTAAGGCGTACGCGGACATCGTAACGTTTACCTCTGATTTCATCCTTGTATCTGGTAATATCGAGCTCGCCGCCGACCAGCAGATTAACGGCTTCCGCAACTGTGGCGACATCCACACCCAGCGCAGCGGCACGATCGCGGTCAATGTACACCTTGTATTCCGGCTTACCGGCTTCCATGGAAGTATCGACGTCCACAATCCCCGGCAGTTTCGCCAGATCCGAACTGATTTTGCGCGTATAATCCTGCAATGCTGTCAAATCCTGACCACGGATGCTGTACTGTATAGGCACCTGCCTCTGTCCGCCGCCGATTACGGAAATATCTTCAGCGGACACCTTTAGTCCGGGAATCTGCCGCAATTTAATACGCGCTTCTTTTTTCAAATCCTCCTGGCTTTTCTTGCGTTCTGATTTCGGCTTCAGTCCGAGAATCATCAGGCCGCGGTTGGCATAACCACCGTATCCCTGATTATAGTAAATCGTCTTAATTTCTGGGATTTCTTTCATATACTCTTCGGCCTTTTTGAAATATCCTTCCACCTGCTCCACGGAATAGTCAAAAGGAGCTTCCATACGGATCATAAAATTACCCTGATCTTCCGGTGGTACAAACTCCTGCTTCAGTCCGAATATAACCAGTAAAATACTGAAAACAAAAATCAGTAATGCACCGCCGAGCATCGATTTGCGGTGATTGAGCGAAAATTCGAGGAGCTGCCGGTAAATACTCTCCAGCTTTCGATAATACATCTCCAGATAATCGCTCAGCCGCGGCCAGAAATGATGCCGCCCAGGACTATTACTGCCGGCTGTCCGGCGATTCAGCGCCGACGGATTGGACATTATATGCGGCCGCAGAAAGATCGAGGCCATCATCGGCGTTAAAGTGAATGACACCAGCAGAGAAACCAAAACCGCGAAAACAACAGTCAAGGCAAACTGGAGAAAAAAACGCCCGATAATTCCTTCCATAAAGGCGACAGGCAGAAATATGCCGACAATGGCAAAAGTCGTTGCCAGAACAGCCAGCCCTATTTCCGAAGTGGCAAACGTGGCCGCTTCGCGCGGCGCCATTCCCTCTTCCACATGGCGGTAAATATTTTCAATAACAATAATCGCATCGTCAATCAGCAATCCGACGGAAAGCGAAAGCGCCAGCATGGTCATATTGTTGAAAGTGAAATTAAAGACGTTGATGAGAGCAAAAGTGGAAATTACCGATACGGGCAGCGCAACGGAGCTGATCAGAGTAGTCCGGATATTTTTCAGGAAAACGAAAACGGCCAGGATGGCGAAGATGCTCCCGAGCAGCAGATGGAACTGTACTTCATGAATAGAGCGCAGAATAAACAAGGACTGATCCATGGAAATATTTACTTTCATTCCCGGCGGCAGCGTTCTGTTGATGCGCTCTATTTCTTTTTTTACCCGGCTCGCCACCAGCACCGTATTGGTGCCCGATTGTTTTTGAATGCCGAAGCCGACGGCGGGAACGCCGTTGAAGCGGACCACCGACCTCTTTTCCTCCATGCCGTCTTCGGCTCTACCGATATCTCTGATTCTGACCGGTGCGCCCCGGTAATAACTGACGATCAAATCATTGAAGTCGGGAATGCGGGTGAATTCCCCTTTAATGCGCACGGTGTATTCCTTTGTCTTCGTTTCAATGCGCCCGCCGGGCAGTTCGATATTTTCCCGCGACAGCGCACGAACAATATCGGCCGGGGCAATCTGATAGGCCTGCATCCGCGCTTTATCCAGCCAGATACGAACCTGACGCAGGCGCAGACCCCACATAATCACGTCGCCCACGCCGTTGATCCGCTGGAACTGTTCCTTGAGCACCTCGTCGGCATAAAGAGAAAGGTCACGAATCGATTTATCGCCGGAAAGATTCATCCAGAGTATCGGTGTGGCGTCGGGATCCACCTTGGCGATTCTCGGTTCATCGATATCGGCCGGTAATTTCGACCGGATCAGCGAAACTTTTTCCCGCACATCCTGGACGGCAAGATCGATGTTTCTCTCCAGAACAAATTCTATGGTAATCCGGGAAACACCCTCCGTGGAGCTGGAAGTTATACTCTTTACACCGTTGATCGTATTGACTGTTCCCTCGATCATATCGGTGACGTCAACATCCATGACTTCGGGACTTGCGCCTTTGAGCGTGGTGGAAATTGTTACAATCGGAAAATCAACCTTCGGAAAAAGATCCACGCCGATGCTGGGATAACTGACGATACCCAGCACCACCAGAGCCATGATCACCATCGTGGCGAAAACAGGGCGTTTAACCGATGTATCAGCGAGCCACATTAACCTTTACCCCTTCCGCAAGATTGTTCTGGCCGACGACGACAACCCGTTCTTTTTTCCGCAAGCCTTCCTTAATCTCGATAAGCTCCCCGTATTTTGCACCTAGTTTTACAATTCTTTCCCGGGCTTTATTATCCCCATCGACGACAAAAACACGGACAACGG